>CAWZYW010000009.1:0-16304 GCA_963966255.1 uncultured Salinispira sp.
GTGCTGTGGACCCTGGAAGGTATCGCGCCGGGGCGAATCAATTCCGTGGCTTCCCTGATTCGCAGAATCAACGGAGGCTTTCCCCCGGGATCGGCTCAGATGTCGGTGCTGGACTACGATCTGGCTGACCGGATTCTTGCCCGTCTGGGCGAGGGAGCCCTGGCTCCCAGGGACATGTTCGAAACCGCCGCGCAGTACGAAATCCGCCTCGATGGGGCCGCCCGTCAGGCGCAGGAGATAATCCGCGAAGCGGTGCGCAACCGCTTCGGGGCCCGGTTGACCGGTGACGGTCTGCTGTTCGGCGTCCAGGGCCAGGGCAGCTACGACATAGACACCGAGCTGTATTACCTTCCGGTCGCCGGAAGTACCGCCCGGCTGTCGATCTCGGCGGAAAACGCCCTGGATCTCTATCTGAATTGGCAGGATGCCGAAGCCTTCGCCCTCGACGATGGCGATGCCTATCGCTGGAGCCTTATCCACCCGGTGAGCGGTCGCAGCTATCCTCTGCTGTTTGATGCCGATCCCCTGACCGGCCGCCGGGCGGCCAACCGTTCGGTGGCTATCGGCCGGCTGGAGGTGGATGAACGGCTCATCCTCAGCGACATTGAAGTTGAACCGGTGTTCCCCGCCCTGTATCGAAGCTATCCCCGGCAGCCCCTTCTTCGAGCCCGGCTCGAGAACAAGCGGGACGTACCGGTGGAGAATATCCGGATTGTCAGCCGCAGTTCGTCCGATGCCGAGGCTCTTGAGCTGGTTTCCGGGGTAAATCTCGCGGCGGGCCAGTCCCTTGAAATAGCCGCTGGCGCGTACTTCAGCCCCGATATCCTGATCGATCAGGGGGGGGATATCCTGCCGATTATCCTCGAGATCAGTTACCGTCAGGGCGGGGGAATGCTGACCCGTGAGCTTCGCATTCCCGCGGAGCGGATGAATGTGAACGCCATCCGCTGGGACGACGATCGGAAGGTCGCCGCCATGGTCACCACCATTCAGTCTTCGACCGTTATGGAATCCTCCGGAGCGATCCTCTCGTCCGCCGAGGTCGTGCCCGCCGCCGGCCTGCCGGTGAATATGCGCCACGCGATGGCCTTGTTCGCCGCCATGGGGGAATCGGACCTGGTTTACCGGGTTGATCCGGCGACGCCGTACGAGGAGTTATCGGCCGACGCCCAGGCCGTGGATTTCCTCCAGTTCCCGGTGGAAACTCTCAGCTACGGATCGGGAGATTGCGACGATCTCTCGGTACTCTATGCGGCATTGCTTGAAGCCGCCGGGGTTCCCACGGCTTTTATCACAATCCCCGGCCATATCTATCTCGCGTATGATACGGGCATTGATGAGTCCCTTGCGGGACGGCTCTTCCCCGATGCAAATCAGTTGATTCTGTCATCCGGGAGGGTTTGGATGCCGGTGGAAACCACCTTGCTCAACGAAGGCTTTATACGAGCCTGGGAAACCGGAGCAGCCCAGTGGCGGCGCCACGCCAACCGCGGAGAGGCCGAACTGATAATCACCGCCGAGGCCTGGACGGTGTACCCTCCCGCGGAATTTCCTGACGGTCCGGGGCGAAGGGCTCTGGTTCCCGTGGCATCCGCCGAACTGGCGGCAAGCTTCGAATCCATCCGTTTCTCCCACGCCGATGCGTTTATCGAAAACGGCGGGCTCGGCCGGGCGGACTCCCGGCGGGAATACAATCGGAGGGGGATTATCCATGCCCGCTTCGGCCGCTACGATGAAGCATCCGATGATTTCACCGCTGCTCTGGTTGACGGCGATTATGTTCCCGCCCTGGTGAACCTGTCGAAGCTCGCTCAAATCCGGGGGGATGCGGTGGCAGCGGCGGACTTTCTCAACCGCGCCGAACGGATTCAGCCCGATAATCCCGACGTGCTGCTCGCCCTGTCGATGCGCCAGCTGGAGCTTGGTCTGGTGGAACAGGCCCGGCAGTTGTATGAACGGGTGCGCAGCCTGGATGCCGATCTGGCCGCACGGAACCCATTATTTGATCCGGCCGGCGGCGGCGCAGGCGGTCGGGCCAACGAAGCCGAACGGGTCAGGAGGCTGTACCTGGAGCTGGAGTGGTCTGATTAAGAGTGTTTCAGCTACTCGTTGAGCAGTTCCTCCACCGCCGGCCAGGAAATAAAATTGCGGTTGGCCATGGCGTTTGATACGTTGTCGGGGTCGCCGCTGAGAATTCCGTCCTGAAGCATAACGGCGCGATACCCGTTTTCACCGGCTCCGTTGTAGGTAAACAGAACGCAATGTTCCGCCGCCTGTCCCGCCAGGATCAGGAAACTGACCCCCAGCCCATCAAGCCGCTCTTTCAGATCGGTCTGCCAGAATGCATTGGAAAAGGTCTTTTCGACTACCAGGTCCTTTTCGTCGCGGGTGAGCTCCGGGATGAAATCGAGTTCTTCCTCACTAAGCTGATCCGCTTCCTCAACGTCCTTGATAAAAATGACCGGTTGCTTCGCTGCCCGAACCATTTCGGCGACATAATTGATGACTGCGCTGGTGCGGCTCACCACGCCCGGATTATCCAGCTCCTCAATGAAGCAGTTCTGCATATCAATGATGAGCATTGCGATATTCGATTTCATCCCTTTCCTCCTGTTTTATCACTTATTTCAGTGTAGGTTATAAATATGGATAACTCCATTCGCCTGTATCCATTCAGTCCGGAACACTCCCGAGCAGTCCTCGAAATTCGGCCCGAACCTCCGGCTCTGTACCGGCTGCACTATAATGCATATTGGATCGGGCAGAGCGTTCTGCACCGGGACATTTATTCTGTTCTTATCGCCGACGGATCGGGGAGCATTCGGGGATTCGCCGCCTGGGGCCGATGTTATATCGATGAATATCTTATGTTTCCCGCCGAGGGAGGAGTGGCCGAGCTGTATCACCTGGTCATCGATCCCCGCTTTCAGCGTCGGGGGATCGGTGCTGCGGCAGTACGTCAGATATGCCGCGATGCCGACGGCGAGGGCTATCGTCAGATACGGGTCGCCCATCACCCCGATGACCCGGATGTCGCCGGATTTTATCACAATCTGGGCTTTGCTCCGCTTGGAGAAAACTTTGACGGCGACCCATGGCTGAATAAAGATCTGCAGTAAAAAATTCCGGTGGAGATTGGAAAACTCCGATTCTGCGCTATATTTCAATCTTGTATTGATATTCAATTAAAAAAAGAAAGCACTTATTTTTTTGTAATAAATTTTATTGTTCAAATTAGAGATTGAAACCGATGCCCAAGGGCCGGAGAGGAGGAAATTGTGGCGTATATTTCTGATCGGGAGAAATCCTTTGATTCACCCTTGTTCGTCAGGGCCTTGCCCAACGAGTATCTGGTAAAAGTCGGCCGGGAAAAACTCAACATTTCCCTGGGGGGAGCGGCGTTTCGTCCGGTTACCCGCCACCTTAAGGTACCGGCATCTTCGGAAATCACTGAATTCGAACTGGAATGCAGTACCAGTAATTATCTCGGGGTAGTGGTAAACGGCTTTGTCTCCTGGAAAATCGATCCCGAGCACGTGGAGACCGCAATCAGAAGCCTGGATTTCTATAATATCGAAAACCCCCTTGAAAAGACCTCGGGTATCATCCGGGATCTGGCTCGGGATGCGGTCCGTCGGAGCATCGCCGAGATCGCGGTGAATGATATCCTTACTTCCGGGGACCAGCTGAAAAATTCCATCGGCGAGATTCTTTCGGATATTTCAAAATGGGGCCTGCTCATCGAGTCCATCGGTATCCGCAAAATCTACATCAAGAGCGAAACGGTCTACAATCAGCTTCAGGCAGGGGAGCGCAATGAGATCCGCCTCAAATCCCAGCTTTCTACCCAGGAGACCGAGTACCAGATCAGCCAGGGACAGTCCGAGCAACAGAAAAAGAAACAGATACAGGAATCGGAACTGCTGGAGATCAAGATTCGGGAAGAAATTCGTCAACGGGAAATGAAGCAGAACGCGGAGCTGGCCCGGATGCGCCTGGAGAAGCAGAAAGAACAGGAAGAGCTCGCGCTCAAACGGGAGCTCGAGCTGGAGAGCTTCGAAGGTAAGCTCGATGAGCTTCAGCACAAACGGGTCCTGGATGCCATCCGCAATGACCTGGCCATGAAGAATCTGAAGGTCCGTGAGCGCAGCCGCATCGTCGAGGGTGGACTCACCGATCGGGAGCTCAGCGAGGTGGTACTTCAGAATCTGGGAAATATCGGAAAAATGTATCGTAGCAGTAACATCACGGTATTCGGCGACGGCAAAGACGCCATGGCCTCGCTCATTCCCCCGATTAAAACCATTTCATCACTGATACGTTCGGCTATCAACGGCGATAAGGAACCGCAGGCTAGTGACGAAGAGCAAGACTTCGCCGACGATATGGCATTAAGCGATGATGAACTATCGAGTCTGGTTTCGTCATTGAATCAAAAGCGCAGCAAAAGGTCCGGCCCGTCCCAATCATCGGGCAGCGGGTCCGGGATTAGCAATCCGGCCGGGATGAAAAACCTGGAGGAACTTGAATCCCTCGATGAACTGGAAGATTATGAAGATCTCGGTCCCGCGGAGGATTTCGAATAGTTGACCTTTAGGCATTCGGCCGTCGACCCATACACAAAGCAGGAGTCAAGCATATGAAGATAACCGTAATCGGCGCAGGGAACGCCTTTTCAGAAGAGAACTTCAATCAATCCTTCCTTGTCCAGGAGGGGGACCGGACCATGCTCATCGACTGCGGATATCAGGTGCCCGGGGCGCTGCGGGTAGCCGGCATCGATTATCGGGATATCCAGGATATCTACATCTCCCACCTCCATGCGGACCACATCGGTGGGCTGGAGTTTTTCGCCTTTCAGCGTTACGACTGGGCGAACAAACCCCGTAAAGCAGGTAACGGTTCACCGACTATTATCGGGAATACCCAGCTGCTTACCGAATTGTGGGACAAATCCCTCCGGGGCGGTCTGGAATCGATGGAGGGCTTTGTGGCCGGGCTCGACACCTTTTTTCACGTACAACCCATAGAACCAAACCAGAGTTTCGAATGGCAGGGGTGGACCGTAGAGCTGATACAGCAGATTCACATCATGTCGGGTTCGATCATAATGCCTTCATTCGGCATTCTGTTCAGCCGAACCGGGAGGAAAAGCGTATATTTCGTCACCGACAGCCAGCATTGTTCTCCGAGGCAGATCGAAGATTTTTACGGCAGGGCTGATATTATCTTCCAGGATGCGGAATTCGTCGGGGTCGATGTCCGAATGGAAGAAGGCGAAAAGTACTTGGAGAAAGACGGCGAGATGATCCCCAAAGAAAGCCTGGATGCGGACAATCTCCTGTTCAAGCTGGCCGATGGCTGGGAAGAAAAGCAATGGTCCCGATTCCGTTTCGGGTCCGGGGTTCATGCCAGCTATGCCCAGCTCGCCGGCTACCCCAGCGCGAACTCTATTCGTCTCTCAGATGAAATCAAGGGCAAAATGTGGCTGTCGCACTACCAGGACTTCGTCCTGCACGGCCGCGATATGTTCGGTAATGAAGTCGATTGGGATGCGATAATCGCCGAAGACGGTTTCGCCGGCCGGGTGGAGCGGGGGATGACCTTCGAGATTTGATATATCAGACGGAGTCCGATTCAGACTCTAAGGGCGGATTTCAGCCGGCGGAAGTACGCGTCTCCGTAGGGGATGAATTCGCCGGCATCTGCCAGCTCCATAAGCTCTGACCAGGAAACCGAGCGAACCGCCAGCACTTCACCTGGATCCTTCCTTATATTTTGGAGATCGCCGTCCCAGGGGGCGATCCACACGTCCTGAATGAAGTCCTCGATGAACTCCCGCTCATGAAAGCTCAGGGATTCAGGGTTCAGGTCGATGCCGACCTCTTCGGCGCACTCCCGCACCGCTCCGGTACGACTATCCTCCCCGGCGGTCACCGAGCCGGCGGTAGGCGCCCAAAAACCATGAGTGGAGTTACCCGGCTTGTTGCGCTGCTGGATGAGAAGGCTTCCGTCCGCCGCGACCAGCCAGATGTGAACGATCAGATGGAAGTAGCCCGCGGGGGTCGGCAATCCACGCTCCATGGTTTTGCCCGATAAGGCGCCGCTTGCGTCATATAAGTCCCACAGTTCCGCCATGGACTAAATGTAGCATGTTGACTGGGCTTAGCGAAGAACCTCAGGGCGATTACAGTTTAGCGTCACCGCAAATCCTGCAATCTTGTGATTACAAAAGGAGCATGATACATTATGAGAATAGAGTCAGGGCAATAAGCCCGGCCTCCTGCGACCGTCGTATAATGGCATTACCCCAGCTTCCCAAGCTGGTGACGTGGGTTCGATTCCCATCGGTCGCTCTACAAAAAAGCAGCCCTCCTGGGCTGTTTTTTTGTAGATACCAAAGAGATGGGGATCGAAGGGAACTGCCGGCGCGTACACTTGGAGCGCCGAGGCCATTCTTGATTTTCAACGGAATTCCGGCAGGTCCGCGACGGCAGCCTTGGGCGTCCGATCCTCCCGATATATGCCCCAGTGCTTTTCCGGTTCCTCGGGATCGGGAGAACCCTTCCATGACTCATCGAATGCCTCGAAGACAAAAGTGATTATCCGGTTCCGGTCCGCCCAGTTGAGAAGCTCTTTCAAGTAGGTTTTCTGAAGATTTTCATTTGCATTGTCCGGAGTAATGCCCCGGCCGTTGGATGCGGTGGTCCAGCCCGCCTCGGTGATAATGACCGGTTTGTCGGGATACGTGTTGGCCACGGCGTAATAGTTTTCTTTTGTATAATCCAGGGCCGTTTCGATGCCCTGGTATTCCCAGACCGGATAGCTGTGGACTGAAAGGAAATCAAGGATTTCGGCCAGCGGTCGCAGCTTATTCGGCCAGGGTACGTAGTTTTCGCAGAAGGTGACTGGCTGCTCAACCTCAGCTTTTGCTTTTGCCGCCATGGAGATGAGCCGGTCCAGCGGAACCATGTGATCGTTCCATGACACGCTGGCTTCGTTTCCGATGGAAAGCGAAGAGACGATTTCGGGATATCGCTTGGCCAGTTCGATAGTTCTGGATAGGCTTCGGTCGTTCCCGGTTCGGTTGGCAATAAGCTCTTTTCGGGGCAGTTCCTTGATCCAGGGACACTCGGGGTTATTCACCTCGGCATGAAGACCGGTTCCAAGCATCACCTTGAATGAGTAACCCCGTTTATCGATCACGTCGAGGACGCGTTCTGCATGAGGACTCGCATCATACAGCCTCAGGTATTGCCATGCGCCATTGAGAATTTCCAGATCTTCTGCAATTTCGGCATCGGACGGATACTCAGATCCCGGCCTCTGTCCATGGCGGTATCCGGAATAACATATGGCCCGGCCGTAAGCAAATGCCTGGGGGAACGCTGCGCTGCTTCGCGCAGAACCTGGTTTAAGATACCCCGGCATATTTCGGCTTTCCATTTTTATCCCACAGTCCCCAATACGCTCCGACGTCGCCTTCGCTGTCGACCTTCCACAGTTCGTCAAATGTTGAAAACCAGAATATCCGGACATCGTCCTGTTCGGCCCATTCATAGGTGTGGATAAAATACTGCATCGCATTTTCCCTGGATGGAATCGCCCCGCCGGATCTGGAACCGATGTTCGGCCATCCGGTTTCCGCGATGATAACCGGTTTGCCGCCGGCTGCACGCTGGGCCCGGTGATACATATCTTTCATATATAGGAGACTGTGCTCCTGCGCTACGCCCTCCCAGAACGGATAGCAGTTCGCGAGGATAACGTCGACTTCCGCGGTAATGGCCGGCCGGATCTCGAATTCATAATACGCATCTACATATCCCACAGGCACATCACCGACCCGGCTTTTCACTTCCCGGATATATTCCACCATGGATTCTTCGCTCTGCTCTCCGCGGAGCATCACTTCATTACCAACTGCCAGGATATCGGCATATCCCTCAACGGCCAGGCGGATACCGTTTTCGATCTCCCGCCGATTTTTTTCCTCGTCTCCCTCGATCCAGATTCCTACCAGCGTTTTTAAGCCGTGTTCCCTGGCGATTTTAGGGATGTCCTGATTTCCGTCAGTGCAGGAAAATGTCCGGATCCACTTGGTGAAGGGCTTGATAATTTCCATGCGCTGAGATATTTGTTCAGCACTGATGATGTCTCCGGGCTTCTGGTCGGGCAGATAGGCGCTGAAGCACATACCGTGAATCTGCTTATCCAGGGTTTCGCTGATCGATAGCCCCATTTCCTCTGGAGTCAGACCCGATATATCCCGTCCTGCGAGATTCATCTGGCGATAGCCTTTGCTCGACATGGTTCCTCCGATGTGGTTTCAGATTGGATTTGTTCGATTATTATAGTTGCAAGTGTAAACTATATCAAGCTTTCCTGAAACTGTTTTTAGCTATTCGCTGAAAAATGTTCTTTTCCGGGGCTCCGCTTTGAAACTGATCCTCACCTGCCATTGTCGGCGGACCGGAACGAGCGCATCTGTGCTACAATAATCCTGTTTCCGGAGGGCTTTGTGGAGGAATACAGCAATGAGTCAGCCAGGCGTTATCGGATGATTCTCGTAGATGACGAAGACGAGGTTCGGGGACGGATATCGTCCCGCATTTCCGCTGAATCCGGCTTCGACGTGGTGGGTACCGCCGGCAATGGCTACGATGCCCTTGATCTGGTGGAAGAATATGATCCCCATGTAGTGCTTACCGATATTAAAATGCCATATATCGACGGTATTGAGCTTGCCGCCATACTCCGGCGGGAATATCCGACAGTCCGGGTTGCCTTTATCACGGGGTATAATGAGTTCGATTACGCCAGGGAGGCTCTTCGGCTCCATGTGGAAGATTATCTGACGAAACCCCTTACAGAAGCAGACATCGGTGATTTCCTCGCCAGGTTGCGCCGCAGTCTGGATGAAGAATACCGGGACAGGAATGATCTGGACGAGATGCGCGCACGGATGAATCTCAGCGCGCCGTTGCTCATTCAGAACTCCCTGCGCAGCATCATGCTCTCCTCTCCGCTGGAGGCCGATGCGAAGACCAACAGGCTTCGGGAGCTCGGCCTTGATCTCGATGGGAAAGCGTTTTTCCTCGCCGTCATGACGGTGGAACACAGTCAATCGAACTGGGACATCATAGAATACGAGCGAACCAGGCAATCCGCGACCGAGCTGGCGCAACGTAATCTGGATCGGGAGGGCATCGACTATCAAATGCTGGATCTGGATCGAGGTTTGGCTATGCTCCTGATTGAGGACGGGCCGGTCTTTCGGGAGCGGATAGATCAGAACCTGTACGAGATCATGCGCGGCACCGAGCATTTCCTGTCCCTGAAGGTTTCAATCGCGATCTCATCCAGGCATAGCGGTTTCCGACAATTGCATATTGCCTATCGATAGGCAGTTGAGGCCGGACAGAAAGGCATAATCAGCGGCAGCACCGGCCTCAACTATTTTCGCGAGGAAATGCCCGAACCTGGAGATTCCCAGCTTCTTCTCGACGGGGAGCGGGAGGCGTTCTCACATGCGCTTCGCTACGGTCCCGAACAGGCTGAGAAACGGATCCTTGAGAATATAAGTGCCAGGATACCGGAGGGAAAACAGGGTTTGGTCGTCATGCGGCTTGTCATGCTCGAGCTCTACGGGCTTCTCATCGAATACGCACGCCTCCTGGAGGTTCCGATCTGGATGATCGCCGAGGGCGACTCGCTTGATACCCTGGGGTCGTTCCTGAGTTTTTCTGAGTTCAGCGCATGGCTCGTAAAAACCGTCGGAAGCTTCCGGGCGGAAGCGAAACGCGCGAAAATGGATAATGCCCAGCTGATTCTCTCGCGGGTAATCGATTATCTGGATGCGAATTATCACGACCGCAGCCTGAATATGCAGGCGGTTTGCGAATCCCAGGGAATCAGCGTAAGCTATCTGGGTCAGCTGTTTAAAAGGCATCGGAACTCGAGCTTCGTGCGCGAGTTAACGGCCATTCGCATAGAAAAGGCGAAGGAACAGCTTGTCCTGTCCGGAGACCGTATTGTCGAAATCGCCGAGGCTTGCGGGTATCGGGACGTGTATTATTTCAGCCATTGTTTCAAGAAATACGAAGGCTGTTCACCGCGGGAGTATCGTGCGAGCCATCAGTAAATCCCGGACAAGTATCCGCCAGAAAATTTTCTTTTCCTCTCTGCTCCTGATCATCACCGCGCTGCTTCTCTCAGCCACCATTTATATCGTTTTTTTCGCCGGCACGAGCCGGCGGCTGGTGCAGCAATTGGCCAGGGAGATAAACAAGCAGATCGTGTTCAACTACGAACAGTATCTCGGGAGCGTGGTGGAAACCGGGAATTTTCTCCAGGACGCCATCATTTCCCTTGATATCGCCGAAGATCGGGAACAGATTATCGAGCTGTTCGTTCGCAACAGCGAGATCAAGCGGGATCTGGTAACAAAGGTGATTTTCGATGCCTCGGGGGAAGTTATACTCAGCGACAGCCCTGGGATTCAGTCCGGCGAACTCTCCCGGCGGGCCCTGGGGCGTGCCGCTGCGAATCCCGAGCTGAATCACTTTTTCATCGGACCAAGCATAAATCGTCGGGTGAGTCGGAACAGCGAGGTCCTGATTGTTGCCCGATCACTGGACTTTTTCCGCGAAGACGCCGCCGACGGGGGAATTCTTTACCTGGAGTTCGATTCCAGCGCGATTACTACGCTTTCGCGGAATACCAACCTGGGAGACGCCGGTCACCTGCTGATCCTCGATGACGGGAATAATCTGATGTATCAGTCGGTCAATGACCGCTATTCCGCCGAAAGCTACCGCATTGCCGCCGAGCGGTTTATCGGCGGGTTCCCGGTTCGGCTGCTTGATCAGAATATGTACGTCAACATTAATACGCTGGCAAACACCCGCTGGCGGCTCGTGACCATCAATAACATTGATGAAGTGACCCAGACTCCATTGCAGATATCCGCCGTGGTTCTGGTGGTGTTTATTATCAGCCTCCTGCTCACGGCTCTGGCCGCCGGCCTGGTGTCCTTCCGCATATCGCGACCGATAAATCTGCTTATCAATTATATGGAACGGGTCGAAGAGGGTGAGTTTTTCGAAACCATTTCCGTGGAAGGCCAGAAAGAAATCGTCGCACTTGCGGATTCATTCAATCATATGATCACGCGGATCCGCGGTTTAATGACCCGGCTGGTGGAGCAGCAGCGCGATAAGCGCAAGACCGAACTGCGAGCTCTGCAGAATCAAATCAACCCGCATTTCCTGTACAACACCCTGGATTCAATCGTATGGCTCGCAGAGCACAAACGGGAACAGGATGTTATCACCACGGTGGTCGCCCTCGCCAAGTTTTTTCGTATCAGCATCAGCAGGGGGGCGAATTTCATCCCCGTTGAGACAGAACTGGAACATGCCCTTAATTACCTTACCATACAGCAGATACGCTATGTCGAGAGATTTTCCCATCGTTTCGAGATCGATCCCGAAATGATGCGCTACCGTGTTATGAAGCTCATCCTCCAGCCGCTCCTGGAAAACGCCATCCATCACGGTCTTGGTGATGAGCCCGGGGATATTGTTCTCCGCGGATGGCTCGGGGAGAGCATGATGTACTTTTCGGTAAGCAACAGCGGGTACGGAATTACTGAAGCGAAGATCAGGGAAATCGACGAAAAGATGCGGGGGAAGGAAGACGGGCACGGAGTGGGGCTGCGGAATGTGTTCCAGCGGCTCAGACTGTATTACGGGGAGGAAGCGGATATACGCATTTCCAGCATCCCCGACGAAGAAACCACGGTTACCCTCGAAATACCGCTTCGGCCGGAAGACCGGCCTGGCTCGGAGGTGGATGAATGAAATGGATTAGCTGCGCCGCCGCACTTGCGGTCTTCCTGCTGATGTCATGCACGGAGGCCTCACTGGAAGTCGCTGTATTTTCCTATAACAACCAGGACCCGTTCATCGCCCGGCATGTGGAGCAGATCATTTCCATTGCTCCGGAAAATTTCGAAATTGAGCTCTTTGACGCATCCAATTCGCAGATAATTCAGAATGAGCAAATAGAGAGCCTCCTCTCATCCCCCCCGGATCTCGTCATTATCAATCCGGTGGACCGGACCGCGGCATATACCATCATCAACAGTTTCAAAGCCACCGGTACGCCGGTGATTTTCTTCAACCGGGAGCCTCTGCCGCAGGATCTGGACCTGTGGGATCAGGTGTATTACATCGGAGCCAGGGCGACCCAGTCGGCAGAACTTCAGGCCGAGCTGATTTCTCCGCTTTTCGGGGAAAATCCCGATGATCTCAATGAATACGATCTCAACGGTGACGACGTAATTCAGGCGATCATCCTGAAGGGGGAGCCGGGCCACCAGGATGCTGAGATACGCACCCGGGTGGTTCAGGAACATTTCGCGGAACTCGGGTACCGCCTGGAGGTTCTTTCCGTCGAATCCGCTAATTGGAACGGTGACGAGGCGTATCAGAAAATCGATGCGCTGCTTCCGGTGTATGGCGAGCGGATGGAGGTGATCCTGTCGAATAACGACGTGATGGCCATCGGAGCTATCCGCCGCCTGCGGCAGGCGGGATACTTCCAGGATCTGAATGACGACGGCATGATCGATCGGGCAAACGAGCCCTGGTTTCCCGTGGTGGGGATTGACGGTATCGATGCAGCCGCGGAATCCATAAACGCCGGCTATCTCTACGGCAGCGTGCGCAACGATTCCGCCACCATGTCCCGGGCCATCGTCGAACTCATGGAAGTGATCCTGGGAACCCGTGACGGGGATCAGTTCGGTTTTACTCTTGATAATCGCTATGTTTGGATCGATTACCTTCCGTATACCCGATAAAAATCGGGATATCATCGAATATTGCAAATTCTGTGGAGAATACTCCATTGCGTCCTCCCTGAGCGGGTGTAGGATTTGGAAAACCCGGAAAAGTATTGTTCCGAGAATTCCCACAAAGGAGTGTTTATGAAAACACGAATTGCCAGCATGTTCCTTCTGCTTGCCCTCCTTACCAGCGGTCTGTTTGCCGCCGGCGGCGCGGAAGACGGCGAAATTGTTATTGGCGCGAATATCTATTCCTTCGCTGATAACTTTATGAACGGTGTTATGAAGCCCGAACTCGAGCGCTACGCCGCTGAGCGCGGTGTAAACATCGAGATCGTCGACTCCGAAGGCCAGCAGGCGAAACTGAACGACCAGGTAGATGTATTCATTACCCGGGGCGTCGATGTCCTGGCTATCAACCTCGTAGACCCGGCATCTGCCCGCAGCATCATCGAAAAAGCTCAGGCAGCCGGTATCCCCCTGGTTCTGTTCAACAAAGAAGCTACCGAAGCAGGTGTTATGCAGCTGTACGATGATGTATGGTATGTCGGTACCGATTCTGCAGAATCCGGAATTATCCAGGGCGAAATGATGGTTGCCGACTGGAACGCCAACCCCGACTGGGACAAAAACGGCGACGGCGTGGTTCAGTACGTTCTTCTGAAGGGCGAGCCCGGCCATCCCGATGCGGAAGCCCGGACCCTGTACTCCGTGAAGGCTTTCGAAGACGCCGGCATCCCCGTTGAAGAGCTGGCTCTCGAAGCGGACCCCAACTGGTCGACCCAGCATGGTAACGACAAGATGGCGACATGGCTGACCTCCAGCTTCGGCGACGATATCGAGCTGGTAATTGCGAATAACGACGGTATGGCTTTCGGCGCGATCACCGCTATGAAGACTGCCGGCGTTTCGATTCCCCTGTACGGCGTAGACGCCCTTGATCAGGCTCTGACTCATATCGCCGACGGCGAAATGAACGGTACCGTTCTCAACGACGGCGTGAACCAGGCCCGGGCAACCGTAGACCTGGCGATCAACGCCGCCATGGGCAACGAAGTCACTTCCGGCACCAGCTGGGTGCTTCAGACCGACGGTTCCAAAGCCGTACGGGTACCCTACGTTGCGGTAACTCCCGAAAACTATCAGGACTTCCGCTAAGGCGTGCTATAATCGGATCTACCGGGGGAGCGATCCCCCGGTATTTCTGTTCAGGGGGTATCGTGCAGGACATACTTTTGAAAATCGAAGGCGTGGACAAATCCTTCTCCGGAGTGCAGGTGCTAAAGAATGTGCACCTTGAGGTTGCTCCCGGGTCGGTTCATGCGCTCATGGGAGAAAACGGCGCCGGCAAATCGACCCTGATGAAATGCCTATTCGGGATCTACCGGCAGGACAGCGGCAGATTTTTCCTGGATGGTCAGGAATTCAATTTTACCGATCCCAAGCACGCTCTGGAAAACGGCGTGTCCATGGTGCATCAGGAACTGAACCAGGTAGTCCAGCGAACCATTTCGGACAATATCTGGCTCGGAAGATATCCGAGGAAGGGCCTCTTCATTGACGAAAAAGAAATGAGGAAGCGGACCCTCGAATTATTTAAAACAATAGATATACATTTGGATCCGGATACTGATCTGGCGAAGCTTTCGGTTTCCCAGCGGCAGATGGTCGAAATCGCCAAGGCGATTTCCTACGATGCGAAAATCATCGTACTCGATGAGCCTACCTCCTCCCTTACCTTGAAAGAGACCCGTCTCCTGTTCCAAATTATCAAATCACTGAAAGATAAAGGCGTCAGCGTCATTTATATTTCCCATAAAATGGATGAGATCTTCGAAATCTGCGATGAAGTGACCGTGCTCCGCGATGGAAATTACATCGGTACGGAAACCATTTCGGATATCGATATGGACAAGCTCGTGAGCATGATGGTAGGCCGGGATCTGGAGGATCGCTTCCCGCCCAAGACCAATGTTCCCGGAGAAGTTCATTTCGAGGTTCGGAATCTCTCGACCCGATTTCATCCGATGATCCGGGACATCAATTTTATGGTCCGAAGGGGAGAAATACTCGGCGTCGCCGGCCTCGTCGGGGCGGGACGAACGGAAATGGCCGAATCTATCTTCGGAGTCAGAACCAGGGAGAGCGGCGAGTTCTTTATTGACGGCAAACTCGTTGATATATCGACGCCGGAGAAGGCGAAGAATCACCACATGGCCTTCCTTACCGAGGAACGGCGGCAGACCGGCATTTATCCGGTAGCCGATATTACCTTTAATTCAACCATAGCCAACATCCAATCGTATACCAATAAGGTCGGATGGCTTCAGGACAAGCTGCTGGTAGACGATACCGAGGAGCAGATCCGCCGCATGCGTATCAAAACTCCGCACCGTCATGAGCTGATCCGCGCTCTGAGCGGGGGGAATCAGCAGAAAGTGATCATTGGGAGGTGGCTGCTTACCAGCCCGGATATCCTTATTCTCGACGAACCGACCCGGGGGATAGATGTCGGCGCGAAATACGAGATTTACCAGCTTATTATCGATCTGGCGAATCAGGGGAAATCGGTGATCATGATTTCCTCGGAGATGCCCGAACTGCTGGGCATCACCAACCGCATCATGGTCATGAGCAACGGTGAAATCTCCGGGATCCTTGAGACTGAAAAAACCGATCAGACCGAGATTTTCAACCTGGCAATGAAGAATCTTAATAATAATAAAGAGGCCGAAGTATGAAAGCGTTGAGCATCCCCAATCCCCTTAAGTGGAGTCGCCAGCAGTGGAAGGATTTCCTGTTAAACAACGCGATATATATCGTAATTCTCACGATCATCGCCGTTATCGTGATCAGCGAACCGAGCTTTATTTCGGTCCGGGTCTTTCGCAATATCCTGACCCAGAGTTCGGTACGCCTGATTCTCGCTTATGGCGTCGCGGGCATCATTATCCTGCAGGGCACCGACCTTTCCCTGGGACGGATTGTGGGATTCGCGGCGGTAATCTCGGCTTCGCTGCTGCAGCGGCCGGATTATCTCTCCCGCTTCTATCCCGACCTGCCGATGCTGCCGCTTTTCGTCCCGTTGATTATCGCCAGCATCGTCACCGGTGCCCTTTCCGGAGTTAACGGATGGGTCGTCGCGAAATTCAAGATTCACCCCTTCCTGGCAACCCTTGGAATGATGATTTCCGCCTACGGTATCCTTTCCATATATTTCGCATCCGGTGCCCCGGGTCCCCAGCCCATCGGAGGCCACGATACCCGCTATGTCGAGGCGGTAACGGGTACCACCCTCGGGGTTCCGAATCTTATTCTGTACGCGTTAATCGTCAGCGTGCTGATATGGATCCTGTGGAATAAAACGACCTTCGGGAAGAACCTCTACGCCGTCGGGGGGAACCCCGAAGCCGCCGAGGTGTCCGGGGTCAACGTCAAGAAGACCATCATC
>CAWZYW010000010.1:0-16005 GCA_963966255.1 uncultured Salinispira sp.
CCGCTTCCGGCCGGATCGTGGATGCCGATCGGCACTGCCCTGTGCTCCGGTTTCTCCCCGGCGATTCCCGCGATGCGACGAACCGCGGTCGGCCCCGGGCTTTGGCAGTTCCGGCTCACGGGTTACCGGCGCCGAGGGTTCGAATCCGGCGACGGTCTTGGCGGGAATTGAAGTCTTTACCACCCGCTCGATCTCATTGAGCTTCTTCATTTCCTCGGGCATAACGAAGGAAATGGCATCTCCCGATTTCCCCGCGCGCCCGGTCCTGCCGATCCGGTGGACGTAATCCTCGGCCTGCTGAGGCAGATCGAAATTCACCACATGACTGAGATCGACCAGGTCTATTCCCCGGGCAGCGATATCGGTGGCGATCAGCGCCTGGAGATCGCCTTTTTTGAAATTATCCAGAGCCCGGGTACGGGCTCCCTGCTTTTTGTCTCCGTGGATGGCGGCGCTGGGTATGTCGGCCTTATTCAGTTTTTTCGCAAGTCGGTCGGCTCCGTGCTTGGTTCTAACAAAAATGAGCACCTGATACCAGCTTCCTTCCCGAATGAGATGGACCAGCAGGTCCAGTTTCCCGGCCCGATCAACGAAATACACCCTCTGACGCACGTCCTCCGCAGCCGCATTGCGCTTGGCAACCTCGACTCTCACCGGATTCTTCAGGATACTCAGGGCGAGCTTTTCAACATCCTTCGCATAGGTGGCTGAGAACATCAGCGTCTGACGGGAAGGCTTTTTCAGGAGCCTGAGGACCGCCTTGATATCATTGATAAATCCCATATCGAGCATCCTGTCGGCCTCGTCGAGCACCAGGATATCGATATTCGACAAATCGATGGTTCGCTGCTGCACATGATCCAGCAGGCGTCCGGGAGTAGCGACGACGATGTCGATTCCCCGGGACAGGCTCCGGATCTGCGGTTTTATCGGCACGCCGCCATAAATCTTCAGGACCTTCAGGTGGAGATGGCGGCCATATGCGATAAAGCTCTCGGCCACCTGCTCCGCCAGCTCCCTGGTGGGAGTCAGGATCAGGGCCCGCGGTGCAGAATTCAGGGGCTTTTCCAGGAGTTGCAGCATGGGGAGGGCGAATGCCGCCGTCTTGCCGGTGCCGGTCTGCGCACCGCCGAGCACATCCTTTTTATCGAGAATCGCAGGTATCGCCCCGGCCTGAATGGGCGTCGGCTCGAGATATCCCCGGCTTTCCACCGCTGCGCACAGTTCGGACACCAGCCCGAGGGTTTGAAATTTCATGGTATATGTCTCCTAATCGAACTGCAGCGGAAATCTGATGCGGGGTAATTTACACTTAAAGTATTCAGCAGAAAAAAATTACATCGTTTTCGAACAGCACATAAGATGACCGTTGTAGCACGGAGCAGCAATGAATAGCCAGCCTTTTGCCATCATCCTGAGGTATTTTTTGCCGTAGCGGTCCGCTTTTCAAGAAACGCTGATCAGTTCAGCTGCTTCCAATGCATTTAGCACAGTCAATCCGGCGATTACGCCTCCGTTTCTTCCCGGAATATCAGCAGTGCGGTCATCATCCGGGGAAATCCGATGGTGGAGGCGGTTAGCACGATCGCATGTTCGATTTCCTCTTTCCCGCATCCTGCTTTCAGGGCCTTTTCGATATGCGACCTGAGGGCGAAGTCGTATGACGAAGCCGCCGAAGCCCCGATCTTGATAAGCCACCGTTCTTTTTCGGGAATCGGACCTCCCGACTCGTGCAGAGCCTGACCGTACTTTTCATAGGCCTGATGAATTTCGGGAAAACGTTCCCTGAAATACTTCCAGTTTTCTTTTCGCGCTTCCATATATGCTCCTTTTGCTCATTACCGATCAACGTCATCCCGATGGATATGACTGCAACAGTCCCGGGCTTGCCATATTGGTTGAAAGCTTCCAGCAGTCATAAAGACGTAAAGCCAGCTCTGCGATTAATTGTATCGTTTTCTACCGGAGAATGCGTTCACTTACCGATTCAACTACCAGAATTCACTCACATGATGCGAGCGATGGCTGAATTCAGCCATGGCACTTGATGAAATCGCCGGTACCGCACACTATTGGCATATGCGATACCTGTTGATCTCCGACATCCACGCCAATCTGCCCGCCGCCGAATCGGTTCTCAAGACTGCACAAAAGCACCGGGTCGATGAGATTATCCACATCGGCGATTCCATCGCCATAGGTCCCTGGCCTTCGGAGACCCTGGACTTGCTCGTGGAATCTGGCGTCCGGCTCTTGAAGGGTAATCACGAGGAGGATATGTACCTCGAATTGCATCCCGACAACCATCTCGGCACCGGCGAGGCGGAACATAATGCCTGGCTGAAACAACAGTTGCGGGACGATCAGATCAGCGTATGCAGGGACATGCCTTATTCGTATGACATACAACCGGGAATACGGCTGCAGCATTTCGCCCGGGAAGAGAGCGGCCGTATATCCATGGAGCGGATAAACCTCAAAGAAGATGATCTGCGTCCTATATTCAGGAGCGGGGAAAAACAGCTCCTGGTGTTCGGGCACATCCACGCCCCGCTGGAACGCTCCATAGGAAATACCCGATTTATCAGCTTCGGTACCTCGGGCTGCATGATGAAAAGCGGGTCGGGCCGGCAGGCTCTTCTACTTGATGCGGATATCGACGCTTATCACATCAGGGATTTGGAGCTGGAATGGGATTCCGCTGCGGTTCATTCGGAGCTCAGGAAGCGAATGGTACCGGCGACCGACGAAGTGATCGATATTTTTTTCAACTGAGGCCAGGCGTTTCTTCCAGGGAAACTCCTGTATGACTTCTTTCGATGTCGGTTTTAGCGGTGATCTCTAAGATATACCAATACCGTGGCACCAACGATTCCTACCCTGGTCCAGTGAGTACGCTGAATAACGGTATTCGCATCAAATGGATTTCCGGTGACGGTTTCGAGCATGAAGTGTATGCAGGAATAGTATTTGATCCAAGACGCCCCTCGCCTTCCCCGGGATCCTGGATGAAATACTGGTCAGCGACCAGAAATGTTAAAATGAGAAATCGCGATATCGGCGACCTCGTCCGGTCCAAGTCCGCTATTGTCGATCCACAGGTGATGCGGGTACGGGAAATCACCCTCGCTGTTCAGTCTATATCGCGCGTCAGTTTGCAAGAGATTCCCGGCTGACCAGTCGGTATCCCGCTTCGACTTTTTTTCCGCAAGCCTGAGAGGGGTGGAGTTTCGTTCCAATCTGGTCTTCTGATCGGCATACAACTCGATAAATTTTACCTGCTCTATAGTAACATCGAGACCGGTGAAATAGTGCTTGAGCTCCTCCTCATCCTCCGGGCAATCAAGTGCCCAGACATACGTGAAAATAATGCCATGGCATGCCGACTTCCCCAATTCCTCGATGATTCTCATCCGGAATTCCCTGCGCAGCCGGTTAAACCCGGGACTGCCGTACTCGAAGAAATTCAAGAGCAATTCAATAACATGATGATTATGAAACAGCTTGAAACCGGTTTTCGCCGCAAGCTCCATTCCCACCGCCATCTTGCCCACCGCCGGGGGACCGAAAATCACAATGACATCCATAACCGCCTCGCTGGGAACAGCCTATCCTTTTAAGGGATGCTGATTCAAGAAAAATCAGTATGGGAAGTAACTCTCAGCAGATCCGAAGCGGGTGAACAGGGAACGCACAAGCCGGTGCGGTGCATTCGCCAGGGAGGCATCGAATGAGTTCCCCAGTGTTCGCCTACATCTCTGAAAAAAAAGCCCTCCGAAGGGAGGGCCTGTTATCTCGCGAATGGATGATTCCCGGTACCGGAGATGATCAGAATGCGGAACCGAAAATAACGCCCCAGTTTACGCTCAATCCGCTATACGGCATAAAGCGGAAGCCGATTTCGGGACTCAGGAAGGTCTTAGCATGATCGAAGGGCCCGAAAAGGAGATTGTACCCGACGTGAAGCTCAGCGCCGAAATTGAGAGCATTCGCATCGACTCCGGCTGCCGACAGTTCCGAAAGAAATCCCGGTCCGACAATCTCCACGATGGCCCTGGCTTTGCCGTACAGACCGCCGATGCCGTCCGCGGACAGATAATAGCTGGGTCCCACTGCGATCACCAGATCAAGGTATTCGCTTACCGCTGCCCCATCCATGATCGGCATGAGCCATACCACCGGATTTATCCCGACGGACAGACCCAGGTTACCGCTGAAGGAGTGCTGGTAATCAAAGGGCAGAGAAACCAGACCCATGCCCGTCAGGCTGGTAAGCAGCTGCTCGGCCATGTCAAAACCGAACCCGTTTTCAAGCGCAGGGCTTTTGTCTTCTGCGTTCTCGGCGAATACACCCCCGAGAAAAGCGCAAAGAAGCAATGCAAGAATCAGTACTTTTTTCATGTAAGCCTCCAAGAGTTTTCCTTACGAAAACACTGTAGAGGGCTCGGAAAAAATAGTCAATCTCCGGATACGACATCCTTGCTGATGTAGTATCCGCGAATGGCTTCGATGAGATGCTGGCGGTCCCGGACATCGGCTTTGTCTCTCATCGATCGCAGATGGTTGATTACGGTGTTCTTCGAAATATTCAAGTCGTAGGCGATTTCCTTATCGGTTCCGAGGGTCTGGCAAAGCACCGCGCCTACTTCGATCTCCCGCTCGGTGAACCCCATCTTTTTCAGGTCCACTCCGGAACCGAACTCCTTGCGGATCCGCTCCTTCAGGGCCTCCTCCTGTTCCTTGTAACGGAGCAGGGTTTCGCGGTCGCCGAAGTAGAATACTGCGAAAAAGAAAAATACAAAAAGGGCAACATCAAGACCTGAGCCAGTCTCACCATCTGCCAATGCAGATATTTCTACGAAAGACAATATTCCAATTAATGAAAACATTGTTTTCAAAATCGTGCGACGAATAAAAAAACCGTATTTTTGTGCAAGGTAAATTGCAAGCAAAGCGAAACCCAGTCCATAGATGGAGTTATAATCATCAAGAATGGCTATCGCCGCTACTACAGCGAGGAAAATAACATGCGAAATTTGCAGAATTGATAACTTCATTTGATGGATAACCAAGAAGAAGGCAACACCTATAAAGGGCACAAAAAAGAATATATTCGTCAGCAGGGTAACATTAAACTCGCCACGAAAAGTAGCTAGACCGATATTCACAAAAAATACCGAAGCTGCAAAGAAAATAAACAAGAGATTGATTCGCCTTTCCATCAATCACAGTATACGCGATATATCAGTATTGCCAAAAGCTTTTGAGCGCAACCTCTGTGCCGTATATCTTATCAATCTGAGGCTGATATATTTCCGCGTTCCTCTGCATGATGGTGGCCGCGATGTCCCGCCAGTTCCAGCGGCCGCTGGCCACCGGATTGTACTTGCCGTTGCCCGTATCCTGTTCGGCGTCATCAGCGTAATCCTTGACCATGGTCAATGCGGCGAGATTCAGGCCCTTCTCGATGATCTCAGGATCACCTCCTTCCATCAGGCGGGAGAAGGGAGCAAGGCGGCTGAGGACATCTCCGTCGTTCTGAGGCCCGTGGGCGAAGAGGTCTCGACCGACCTTCCGTTCGGCGATATACGTGGTCGCGATGAGCAATCCGGTGCCCTGGGGATTATCACATTCGGCGAATTCCGGAAGAAGGGAGAGCATCTTCAGGAGTTTGTTCTCCCTGATTCGGGTCTCCTCCTCGGCGGAAAAGCGAAAAAGAATTACCAGCCTGTCCACCAGGCGGTTCCAGAGCCGATCCTCAGACACAAACCAATCGGCTTCATGTTTTTCTGAAATATGCTGGGATATTCTGTCCATATATCCTCCCGGTAATAGCATACTCCAAGATATATTCGACGAAAGGCTTGCGGGGCACGGATGCATCAAAATAGCTAGAACTTGCTATAGAGATAATGGACATCGGGAGAAAAATAGCAAACAATCGCCATGGTAGCGATCCGCAATCAGTGGAATATTGACATTGCGGAGGTTGCCATGAAATCGATGTTATTCGCCAGCCGTACCCCGGTTTCGGCGGGGCACTACCAGTGCCTTGACTGCGGACACGTGGTCAGTCTGGAAAGAGCTGAACAACTGCCGGAATGTCCGGAAGAACATACCCGCCCGCACATCTATCGGGTATGGATCCGGGTATCCGAAGACCCTGAGCAGGACTTTTTCACCGAACATTCTGAAACCATGGAGAAGCTTTTTTCTCCCCATGCAGTAATAAGCCGACGGCTGTGATCAAAAGATTATTAAGACAATTCGACCGGTGCAAGGCGCCGCCGGGTAAGCCCGGTTCCACCGGCAATAATCCGTAAAGGGCTCCGAATCACCGTCCGAGCTCTTCGTCGAGCAATTCGAGAATGCGATAAACCGCCGGGCAATACGCTGAATTTTTTATCAATTGCCCCAGCCTTCCGCGCACCTGGCGGCCTTCGCTGTGCGGATATTCCGCGCAGGCTTTTGGTCGCGAATCGTAAACAAAACAGAAATTATCTTCTCCCAGGAATGGGCAGGGCAGGGATCGGAATACCAGATCATTATCCTCATCGTATTTCAGGTATTCGTCGTGAACTTCAGCAGAGGTCTTACCAAGTGTACGTTCGATCCGCTGCACATCCCGGTCCGTCAGGCGGGGCCCCAGGCTGCGGCAGCAATTTCCGCAGTCCAGGCAGGAAATTTCCGTGAAAGCCTGCGAGTGCAGGCGGTTCATAATCGCCTCGATTTCCCCTGCCCGTTTCCGGCGCAGCAGTTTGATCGACGCGGCGAACTTCGCTTTCTGCGAGACGGCTCTGGACGGCAACTCGGCGATGATATTTTGAATATCCACAGCTATATGTATAGCCCGAATCAGTCCCGAGATCACCCCCTGCGACGGGTAGCCAGTCGGGCCGGCACGGGCTTGTGTCGACGTCTCCAGCACCATATACTTTGCCCATGAACATCGGAATACGCGCCATCGCCACCCACGTGCCCGAACGGATCGTCAGCAATGACGAACTCTCACAGACTGTAGACACCTCCGACGAATGGATCCGGTCCCATACCGGAATCGAGTCACGACGAATCAGCGATGAGAAAACCTTCGCCTCCGATCTCGCCATTGAGGCGGGGCAAAAAGCCCTGGATCAGGCAGGCTTGTCGGCAGAAGATATCGATCTGATCATCGTCGCCACATCATCTCCTGACTACAATCCCTTCCCGGCCACCGCCTCCATCGTTCAGCACCAGCTCGGCTGCGTAAACGCCGGCGCGTTTGACCTGCAGGCGGGCTGCAGCGGCTTCGTGTACGCCATTGAGACCGCACGGGGGATGATAACCGCGGGAAGCATGGACCGCATCCTGGTTATCGGGGCGGAAGTGCTGACGAAAATAACCAACTGGAAGGACCGGAACACCTGCGTACTCTTCGGAGACGGCGCGGGAGCGGCCATCATCGAACGCAGCTCCGAAGCGCTGCATATAATAGAGGATTCCTGGCTTCGTTCAAAGGGATCGGGGGCAAACGCCCTAATGCGGGAAACCGGCGGTACCCGGGTCCCCTTCGATGCGGAAAAGTCGACCGAAGAAGACTTCACTATCAAAATGAACGGGAAAAAGGTGTATCTGTTCGCGGTGGACGCCATCGTACAGACCATCACCAGGCTCTGCGAACGGGCGGGCATTGCACCCGAGGATCTGGACTGGATCGTGCCACACCAGGCGAACTCGAGAATCATCGAGGCGGCAGCGCAGCGCTTGAATTTATCGATAGACCGGTTTTTTATGAATCTCCAGCAATTTGCCAACACCTCGGCGGCATCCATCCCCATCGCAATCCAGGAAATGGTGGACAGGAATCTGATCAGACCCGGACAGCGCATGCTGACCATCGGCTTCGGAGCCGGGCTGACCTACGGGGGAAACCTGATCCGCTGGTAGTTTTACCCCGGGTTGCTCTGGTCGAATTTCGCCGAAATTATTTCTGAGTGTTTTAGTTGTAATAAATTGGCCGATGAAATAGAGTTTAGCCATGACATTCGGAGTATACAATCAGGTTATCGCAGAAATAATCGTCCTGCTGATTTTCATCGGATTCGCCGCGGCGTTCAGCTTCCGGGATCTCAAATGGAAATGGCTGGCGGCTGCCATAGTATTTTTCAGCGCACAGAAAATCATCGTTTTCCTCGGCGTAGCCGGAGTGCTGCCGGACCTGGTACCGGGCAGGTATAATTGGGAGGGTAAAATTCTATCCCTCCTGTTTACCGCAATCGTCGCGTTTCTGTTCTTCCGGGAAAAACCTGAGGAATGGGGCTTCACTCTATCCCAGAACGGCGAGGCCAGGACAGCGGGTATTTCAGTGGCAATATTCACCGCCATCGCCGGGACCCTGGTCTCGTTGCTGTATTTCGAAGGTGTCAGGACGGGTCCGGCAAACGAATGGTTATATCAGCTCACCATGCCTTCCATCGAAGAGGAATTAATCGATCGGGGAATATTGCTTCTGATGCTCGATCGGGCATTCGGCCGCCGATGGAAGATCGCCGGAGTTACCCTGGGCTGGGGCGCGGTGATCATGACCCTGATGTTCTATATGAGCCACGTATTGAGGGTCGATGGCGACTGGAACCTGATAATAGTCTGGGGCGATTATCTTCCCGGCATCTACGGCTTACTCTGGATGTACATACGCCTTGCTACCGGAAGCCTGGCGTTGCCCATTATCCTTCACGGCTGGATAAACGTCGCCGGATTTATTCTATAGGCCGGCGGCGACGTCGATCCCGCCGCGGCGCTGACGGCATGGCAGTTGAGCAGCGGGTCTGACGACGTAATCCTCAATAATAACGGTTGGGCAGGTAGGGACTGGAACGCCATCGGCATAGGGATCTCCGGAAAATACGCAGTGGTCTGGTTCGGGGAAGAAAGCGATCCTGCCGCGCCCTGATCTGAGTGTAACGCCCACCGAAACTGCCTCAGGGATTGTTGCCTTCGCCGCCATTCGAAACTGATGAACCCATACTGCCCCGGGGAATAAAGACGTAAAAAGCCGCCGATGCAATCAGGACGAATGCGGCCAGGATCCAGGCCATGGTAATTGAGCGGCTGTTCGCCAGGTATCCGAGAAAAAGCGAACCGGAGAGCCCTCCGAACTGCATAATTAATGACGCGAACGAAAGCACCGTGCTGCGCCGGTCCGCCGGGACCTGGGAATTCATCAGCGAAGCCTCGGGAGAATTGGCCATTCCGTTGAACAGAAAAGCGCCGAAGTACCATAACGCAAAACCCCCCAGGCCCGTACGGCTCACCAGTACCAGATAGCACACGCCCATTCCCAGGCGTACTGCCATGAGCATCCAGCGGTAGCGCCGGGCGAATATTTTGGACACCGGGCTGGAAATGAGGCTTCCCACCGCCGCAGCGCCGAAGTATCCGAATCCGAGAATCCCGAAAATCGCCGACGGCAGGCCTTCCCCGCCGATCTCCGTGACCCGCGGCTGCCAGAATTGCTCCAGTCCGGAAATCGAAAAACCCCAGGCGAAACCGCCGGCAAGAAGCAGAAGGATCGTCGGATTGCGCAGCCCGAAACGGAAGGAATCGGCTATCACTCGGGGAGTTTCGCGAAATCCTGAGGACAAACCCCGAAGGCCCTTTTGCCTGGGCTTCTCCTCGATGCAAGCGATGGTATAGCCCGCCTGTATAATACCGATCAAAAGGAAGGCGAGGATATTCGCGCTGTACCGGTCCCTGAAGACGGCGGCTGAGCTCATCGGCTCGAAGAAATCGGGCAGCAGGCCTCCAATCAGTGAGGCCAAGCCTAAAGAGACCGGTATGGCGGCATGAACCAAGGCCATCGTCCCCTGGATGTCCGCATTCGCATCATGCTCGTAGATTCTGTCGATAAACAATGACTCGATTGACCCCGAAGACAGGGCCCGACCGGATCCCATCAGCGCGAAGGCGATGATCATCAACGGAAAACCGCCGGCGAGGTAGAACGAAACTCCGCCGGACAGGCTCGCGACCAGGGAAAAGAGATACACCCGTTTCCGCCCGATACTGTCGGCCAACCCGCCGGTGGGCAGTTCGAGCAAGACCGTCACCCCGGAATATACGGCCATCAAAATGCCCAGCTGAAAATAGTCCAGGCCCTTCTCGATGATCGCAAGGGAGAGGACCGGGAAAATGATTCCAATCATGGACCAGTGGATGCTCTGGTTTACGATAAACTGTCGACGGTTTCTCCGCTTTGCTCTTGAGTCCATTGCCATAAGCCCATGGTATACAAAACGCCGGCCGGGGAACAGCCGGCGTTTCGAAACCTTCGGTTCGGTCCGATTAGGGAGTGAGCCGTTTTCCGTCCCGGGGAAACAGGCTGGCCATACGGATGTTCGGCAGTTGGATCAGGGACTGGATCCAGCGCTCCAGACCGATGGCGAATCCGCCGTGGGGCGGCATCCCCGCATCAAATGCTTCAAGGTACCCCTCGAAGCCTTCGGCATCTATGTCCCGGGACTTCATGGCCTCCAGGTATGCGGGTTTTGTATGGAGCCGCTGTCCCCCGGTTATCAGCTCCTGCCCCCGGAAGAGCAGGTCGAAACTTCTGCTGCGTTCAGGCCGGTCGGGATCGGGATGGGTGTAAAACGGGCGTTTTTCCATCGGATAGCCTTCGACGAAAACGAAGTCGCTGTGATGCTCCCCAAGGGCCCATTCGCCGATTGCGAGTTCCGCCGCCGGTGATAGGTCAGTTTCTCCGGTCTTCGCTCCGGCTTTCCGGGCGATTACCAGAGCTTCCTCGAATGGAACCCGGGGGAATCGCTCAGGAGCCTGCGGCCAGAGAAGCGGGTAACGCTCCTCCCAGTCGAGCACCAGCTCATACAATCTCTTAGCCATAAAAGCGATAAGCCGGTTCACCAGCTCCATGACATCTCTGTGGTCACGGATAAACCCCAGCTCCGCATCCAGCGAGGTATACTCATTCAAATGGCGGACGGTGGCATGGCGCTCAGCCCGGAATACCGGCCCGGTCTCATACACCTTTTCAAAAATGCCTACCATGATTTGCTTGTGCAGCTGAGGGCTTTGCGCCAGGAATGCAGGCCTGCCGAAGTAATCCAGGGCGAACAGGTCGCTTCCCCCTTCCATGGTTCCGGCATTGAGCCTGGGCGTATGTATCTCGGTAAAACCCTCGGCATCGAGAAAGCTGCGGAAGAGTTGAACGCTGGCAGCGGCCAGGCGGTGCCGAAAGCGGATATCAGGGCGGCGGAGAACCACGGGAGCATGATCAAGGGCATGGTTCTGATGGATTTCAAGCTCTTTTTTTGAGATATCGATGAATGCATCGCAGGTCCCCGAACCTTCGTAGCGAATGGCTTCAACCAGAAATTCACAGCCCTTCGTGCTTTGGCCGTTTTCCACCACCGTCCCCAACAGCTCCACCGCGCTTCCCTGAGGGATATCCCCGAGACGCCGACGAACTCTCGGGTCAACGCAGACGGCCTGAGCGGTGCTGTGTCCGTCACGCAGAGTGGCGAAACTGATATTCTTTTGAATGCTGATCCGATGCAGCCAGCCGCTCAGAATCGCGCGCTCGCCAATTTGATATTCCATGCCCATAATTTGAATCCGTTTCTTTTTTCCCTCCGGAATTTTTAAAAGGGGTCGGCGCCGGCCCGCCCCCGCCGATTCATCGGGAGAAGGCCTGAATATCGTCCACGAGACCATGTTCCCAGGCCTCCAGAATCGGCCGCTGCTCCTCCCTCCGTCGGAAATAATTCACCGCGTAATTTCGCTGCATCACAGACCCGTAAAAGAGATAATGAAGCATACGAAGGCGGCCCGCTTCGGATTCGATAAAACCCAGAGCCATATCGACCGCCTTGATCACCCTCAGCTCAGAGTCCTGGGTCAGCAGGTCCATCATTTCATCCACATCCGCGGCGGCTCCCTGCCTGGCCATGCGGACCAGCTGTTGCGCGTCGATTCGTCCTTTCATTCCATACCTCCTTTGGCGGATATTCCCGGCCTTTCGAACCGGGCATAAAAAAAGGACGCGATATATATCGCGCCCTTACAGGATTCGGCTGCATCTCAGGTTAAACCCGGCACACCTCCCGACGCGAAATGAAGAGAGAATCGGAATCAAAGTCCATGGAAATGTCGCGTCGAAAAATACGGAACCGGTTCATGGGTAGAATTATTCCCCAACCCATTGGACTGGTCAAGATCAGAGCGATCTATTTGAGAAAAACCTTCTCCAGATCGACGATTTCCCCGTACAATAAGCGCGTAGCGGGATCACCGTCGATTCCCCGGAGGCATTTCATGAACAGCAAAATTATTCTGTATTTTTTTCTGGCGATCATGGCGATCATGATCATCGCCGCGATCGTATTCCCGTCCGCGCTGGATGGCTTTATCAACCGACCGGGCATGGGCCGGCACCTGCTGTTTATCCATGTGGTGGCGGTTACCATTTTCTTCGCCAATGCACTGATCGGCATCCTCTGGGAAATGCGGAGCCTGGCTTCGGGGAAAAAAGATATCATCCTGCACACCTACGAAACCGTGAGCTGGCTCGATGCGCGCTTTTCCTCACCGATGATCATCATTTCCCTCATCGGGGGCATCTTGTTGAGCATCCGGATGGGCAATATCTGGGAAATCGGCTGGCTGGCCTGGGGATTTATCCTCTTCGTACTATCAGGTGTGGTATGGGTTATCAGCGACATCCCGAGCCAATACAAAATCAAAGCCCGGCTCGAGAAGGTCGATCCCGCCGCGGAAACCCTCCCGGACGAAGTCATGGGGCTGTTGCGAACGCGGCTGTGGATATCCCTCGCCGGCGTGCTTCCCCTGGCAGCGGTATTTTATCTGATGATCTACAAGCCCGAGATCACGGCTCCGGCATCCTGGTTCTGATCTCAGCGTGAACCTGTCATTCGTCGATGCGGCTCCGCGTCACATTGAAGAATTCTGTTCATGGACCTATCCCGAGCCCTATGAACGCTACTCGCTTGATTCTTCTGCGATTCCGTATTTTCTGACCTTGCTTGAGGATCCGCAGGGCAGCTTGACGATGATCACCGACCCTTCAGGGCAGCTGATTGCGTATGTCACCACCGGACCCGATGCCCGGGTGCCCGGCGATGATTACGCAGAAGAGCTGCTGGACATCGGGCTGGGCATCCGGCCCGAACTTACCGGCCGGGGCCTGGGCACCGAGATCGTGGCGAAAGTCCTCGGCAGGCTGGAGAAGGCATTTCCCGGACTGGGATTCCGGGTGACCATCGCCGTATTCAATCTCAGGGCGCAGAAAGTCTGGATGAGAAACGGATTTGTTGAATCCAAACGATTCATCAGCGAAAAGAGCGGGGACGCGTTTTTAATTCTGACCCGCGAACGGTGAGATTTGTATTTCCCGGATATCGGAATAAGGGATATGCGACGGTTTCGAAGAACTCGATCAGGCCCTGGCAGCCATTCCCGGCAATAGCGCCGCGGCGGGAATCAGACCGATCCCGATCAGCCCGGCAATCACATAAGTTCGATCCAGCCTCAAGGTATCGCCCATGAACCCGATCCCCAGGGCGATCAATGAACTGATCCCGAAATTGATGGTCATGTACATGGCGTTCATGAAGGTGGGCATGCTGGTCCGGGTATCCTGCACCACCGCCATCAGCACCGGACCGCTGGCGAACAGGAAAAACCCCAGGAAACTCAGCAGCACGATGTTGCCGCTGAGGCTGAAGGCGATCATGGCCGCGACGGTTCCCGCGGCGGAGACCAGCAGGGTACGGCCCCGGCCGATCAGGTCGGATATGCGGCCGGAAAGGAATACCCCGGCGACCCCGAATCCCTGTAAAAGCGAGAGGGAAATACCGGCGTACCAGAGCGATTCCCCGCGGCCGGTAAGGTACACCGGAAGATACAGAATCAGTGCGGTTTTCATCACCGAATTAAACAGGATGACCATCGAAAGCGAAAAGAAGAATGCCCAATACCGCTTGAGGATGTTCAGCCCCTGTTGCCCGGATTTTTCCCGCCCGGCTGGTTCCGGATGCTTATAGTCCCTCAATCCGATAAACAGGACCAGCGTCGCCAATAGCCCCAGGGGTATCAGACGGAAAATGCCCTCCAGCCCCCACCAGGAGACCGCTGCAGTAGCCAGAATCGGGCCCAGAGTTCGGGCCATTTCTCCACCGACCATGAAATAGCTCATCCCCGTACCGACCCTGTGGCCCGATACGTCCCGAACCATTACCGGAGACGGCACGTGAAACAGGGCTGCCGAGATTCCCGCGATCAACAAGAGGAAAAATAACGCCGCGAATGAGCCCGCCGCGCCGATGAAACTCATGGATACGGCGGTGATTGCCGGAGTGAGGATTACGAAGTATTTGACCCCCCGCTTTTCCGCCAGAATAGCCAGGAGCGGATTGAAAACCGATGGGATATTCCGGGCGACATGCAGTAGCGCCGCAGCCGAGAGGGGGATATTCAGTTTGGCGATGATCAGCGGAAGCAGAGGGGAGAAAAAAGCGGTGTACAGATCGTGGATATGATGAGCAGCCGCTATGAATATGACCTTTTTTTGTTGGAACGTCTCTTGCATTGGGGGTATATAAACGCATTTTGCGAGAAGGGACAACTGAGACGAGAAAAAAAATGCGACTCATCAATCAACGGCGCTAAAATTGGCAAAATAATCCAATAAAGAATAAATCCATCCATGCAGAATCCGATGGGGTAAACCATACTATTACTTTGAAAAACTCTATCCGGGAAGGAAATTATGCCGTCATTCAAAGAAGCATATCGGGATGCCGAATACAGCATCCGCCTGAAAGCGCCCATGCTGCGGATCATTCTGATCGTATTTCTCGCATTTATGACGTTGACCGCCCCGCGCAGCATCGCCCGCCGTGAATGGGCCATGATCATCATAGTCGCGGTGTTTCTCGGCTTCCAGATTTTTCAACTGATTCAGCTTCAACGGGGCCGGTATCGTATGGTGGCCCTGCTTACCACTTATCTGTTCGCGGTAATGATGACATCGATGATCTTTATCCTTTCCCACACCGAACTCGGTTTTTACCGCATTCTGATATTCCTGATCCTCAACATGACCATCGGCATGATCTTCACTCCCGGGAAAAAGCATCTGTACATTCAGTACGGCATTTCTCTTGCAATATATGCCGCATATTTCCTTAACGTCCTGCTCAACGACTTGGTTACCGAGAATTCAGTGCCTTTCAGCGACCAGATCTTTATCCCCACCGCAATGGGTCTGATGCTTCCGGTTTTTTTCCTGGTGATGAGGAATATTTTCGACCGCGTATTGGATGATGCAGTGACAAAAATCGCCGAAAGCGAGACTCAGGCTTCATCCCTGGTGGAACTGATCGGGGACTCGGCGGTACAGCTCAAGCAGGTCCGGGAAATGGAAGACCGGACCGCCGACACCTCCGTATCGATACAACGCATCGAAACCAGAATTGAAGCCATCCACGCAGAATCCCGGGACCTGAACGACCGTTACTCCGCCGCCGCGGAAGCGTTCAAGCAAATCGATGCCAGCCTGGAAGTCCTCACCAGTTCCGCCGACGACCAGTCCGCCAATATCACCGAGACCAGCGCGGCCCTGGAGCAGATGGTGGCTTCCATTCGTTCCGTCTCGGAGATCATTACCAGCAGACAGACGCTGGTGGGAGGGCTCCGCGATCGCGCCCAGGCCGGTTCCCAGGTGATCGAGCGCAGCAACACGGCGTACCATCAGGTATCGACCCATATCGAAAGCATCAAGGGAATGTTAAAGATCATCAGCGAAATCAGCAGCCAGACCAACCTCCTGGCAATGAACGCCGCCATCGAGGCTGCCCACGCGGGGGACCGCGGCCGCGGTTTTGCCGTGGTGGCCGGGGAAGTGCGGAAGCTGGCCGAATCCAGCAATGAAAATGCCCGTCAAATCGCAGAAAGCCTGGGAAAACTGGTGGAAGCCATCGATCTCATGGG
>CAWZYW010000011.1:0-14987 GCA_963966255.1 uncultured Salinispira sp.
GGGGAAAAAAAGTCTGACGGGGCGGGATCGTCGAAAACCGGATTGCTCAAGCTGTTGTCAAATGAATCGAATCCGAAATCGCTTGTTCCTACCTGTTCGGGAAACAATGCGGGATCAAGGCTCAGGCCCGGGTCGAGGTTGAGCGACAGACTCAGATCCTGATCCCCCCCGCCGCTGCCGCTGATAGTGCTGATATCCAGCCCACCTTCGGTGATATTGATATCCAGTTTCTGGGTTCCGGAATCGGCAACCTGCCGGTTGAACTGCTCGCTGGTATCGAATTCCCTCGGCTCGGTACCTTCCCGAAAAATCTCGGTATAGGTTGCGCCCTGAAAACCCGCAGGGGGCAAGAGCCCGTTTTGCGCGGTGACTTCCAGTTCGACCAGGCCGCTGGAAGGCCGGACGAAATCCCGGGGTTCCATGTCTTCGTGAACCCGCTTCATATACCACGCCCAGATGGGACCGGCGGTAACCGCACCGGTCTGATTGACGCCGAGGGAGTTGTTGCCCTCGTCGAAGCCGATCCAGACGGCGGTGGTGTAATAGGGAGTGAAGCCAACGGTCCACAAGGCGGACCAGTTCTGGGTGGTCCCGGTTTTACCTGCGATGGGCATATCGCCGAATCCCCCGACCAGTCGCCGACGATTGGCCAGCGTCCCGTACTCCACGGTGGACTGGAGCATATCGGTCATGATGTATGCGGTCTGGGGGCTGATCAGCTGGAGTTCCCTGCCCATACGGGCCTGTTCTTCCCGCAGCTGGCGCTCGGGCTCGGCGACTATCCGTCCGGTCCGGTCTTCCACATAGCGCACGAACACCGGCGTAACCCGGCGCCCCTGGTTGGGAAAGGTGGCGAAGGCCTGGGCCATCATCACCGGAGAAACCGATATGACCCCGAGGCCGATGGGATAGCGCCGCACCAGTCCCCTGGCCACCTGGTCCCGCTCGTCGATGTTGAGCAGGCGGGAAGTGATTTTGATGGGGTTATCGAAACCGAGATCGTTTAGTACCTTCAGGGAAGGCACGTTCCTACTGGTGGCCAGCGCATAGCGGGCGAGCACTGTGCCGGCCCACTCGCCCCGGTAGTTGGTCGGGGTGTAGGGCGTCCCGTCGTCGTTCCAGAACACCACCGGACTATCGTAGATCCGGGTCGCGGGAGTGATTACTTCTTCCTCAACCGCCGCAGCATAGTAAAGAGGTTTGAAAGAGCTTCCCGGCTGAACCGAAGCCTGTAGTGCCCGGTTCAACTGATTGGTCTGTTCGAAGCGATTACCGCCGATCATGGCCACCACATGTCCGGTATCGTTTTCCAGGGAGATGATGGCTCCTTCGACGGTATTCTTTTTTTGCGTTTCTTCTTTCGATTCGTAACTGAGGGCCGTTAGCTCCCGAATGCCGCCGACATTGCTATCGCCGGTCAGCAGGGTGAGCATATCCACCAGGGGAGTCAGGTCGTTCTGAAAATACTGCCTGGCCTGTTGCAGCTGCTTTTCGCCGGCGACTCTGAGCTGATCCACATCGAAGCTCAGGGAAAGCAGGTCGATGACCGGAGAGAATACCTCGGCTGCAATTCCCGCCCTTGCCGCGGTATTGGCGTCATAGGTTTCGTTGGCGTTTGCTATTCCGCGTTGGAGTTCTTCCCTGGCTATATCCTGATAATCCAGATCCAGGGTGGTATATACCTGATAACCGTCCCTATAGATATCCGAACTGCCCAGAAGGATTTCATTTTCCAGCAGGAAGCGCACGTGTTCGCTGAAGTACGGCGCGCGGTCCTGCCGCTCGAAAAAGGCCGTGGTGGTTCCCGAACGGGTGTAATCGTAATTCGACCAGAATTCATCGAAGGATTCGTCGACTTCCTGCTGGGTTGCATACCCCAGATTCACCATTTCATCGAGCATTACCCGCTGACGTTCCCGGGCGGTATTGGGGTTCACCAGCGGGCTGAACCGGCGGGTGGAGGAAAGCTGAATGGCGAGCATCATACTTTCCGCAATGGTCAGATCCCGGGCCGAATGGCCGAAGAAAAACTGGCTTGCCGCTTCCACCCCGTAGGTGTTGTGACCGAACCAGGCCTTGTTCAGATACTCTTCGAGGATTTCGTTTTTCGACCAGTTCCGCTCGATCTGGAGGGCGATCCAGATTTCCTCGAGCTTTCTCCGGACGGTAACATCGCTCTTGTCCAGATACAGCATGGTTGCCAGCTGCTGGGTCAGCGTTGATCCGCCGCCGACGAAATTATTCGTGAAATAGCCCAGGGCGGCACGGGTGGTGCCGGTGATGCTCACGCCCTTGTGCTGAAAGAAATTTTTGTCTTCCCGGGTGATTACCGCATAAATCAGATGCCGGGGAAGCTCTTCGATGGAGATCAGTTCCCGTTTTTCGTCGGAGAAGAACTCGGTGATAAGCCGTCCGTGCCGGTCGTACACCTGCGTCGGCAGAGCGGCGTTATTTTCATTGAAATCGCTCAAGCCCTCGAGATTCCGGGTGGATCCGATGGCGATTCCGATGAGAATCGAAAAAGCCAATACAAAAACCGCCAGGACTGAGGCGATGATTTTTACCGTGGTTTTGCCTTTTTGAGATAGCGCCATACGCTTAGAGATTATGACGTCGGGGAGTAAAATGTCAATGCGGCGGAATGACTCAGCGGACGGCCAAATTGATTCAGTAGCGGTATTTAGGTCCAATGCGAATGTGGGGCATAAAAAAAGGCCGGTTCATTCGAACCGGCCAACCCTTAAGGGTATCGGCCGAAAACTATAGCAAACTGGGAGGGGAACTATACCCCGGCCGACAATGATATTATCGTAAATTCCGGCGAAAACGTTAATACAAAACACTCTTTAGGCATGAAATAATTTAAAAAGCCCGGTTTTTCATGGTTTTTGTTGCGTTTTTGGCGGCTATTTATGATTCCCGCCGGATATATGCCTGCGGATCCCGATTCCTTCCCAGGTACAGGATCTCGAAATGCAGATGGGAACCGGTGGAGAGTCCCGATGACCCGACGCTGGCGATCTGCTGGCCGGCGACGACGTCATCCCCCTCGGCGACGAAAATATCCTTCAGATGGGCGTAGAGGCTCCGGTATCCCCCGGGATGGGCGATGCTGACGAAATTTCCGTATATCGGGTCGAAACCGATATCTTCGACCACCCCCTCGGCTGTGGCCCTCACCGGAGTACCTTCCGGCGCTACCAGATCAAGACCGAAATGGAACTGTGGTTCTCCTGTGATCGGGCTGGCGCGCATGCCGTATCTGGATGAAATATAGCCCGTCGGAAGCGGATCCCGGAAAAGGATCTGCAAAAACGCCCGTCGTTCCAGTGACGTGAAATCACCGGCGATAATAAAGCGCCAGGCGCTGGAGCCACCGTCGGCTGAAGGCAGCCGAAAGGATTCGCTCAGTTCGAAGCTGCCGTCTTCATCTATGCGGGAACTGAGGAGTTTCTCGAAATCGCTCACCGGATCTTCGGGAACGAACATACCTGGGATGTTGGGTACCAGAATGACGCTCCCCGGATCCGGCAGATCGGGGTGATCCAGGCGGTTCAGCGTGGCAAGGCTGGCCTGGGGAACATTGAGGCGGGCCGCCAGGGAGAACAAACTGTCACCCTCGCGGACCCGGTACTGATAGATGCTCAGCGATGGAGGGGCGCCTGCACCGGCCTGCCAGCGATAAAAGGCCTGGATGTCGTCGCTGATTTGGAGGAAGATCGGGTCGGTATTGTCCATGCGGGTGAGCTCGGGAAAATTTTGTGCTCCCAGTCCTGCAGTCAGGCACAGTAGCCAGATCAGGGAAGGAAGCAGCGCAGCCCTGGTGCTTCGGACTGTTTGATTCAAAGCTTCGGAACTGATCACGCTAGGATCCCCCGCAGAAATTCCTCACCGATCTCAAGCTGTTCGATACAACGGTGACCGATGGCTTTATGCCGCTGCTCCGGAGTGTGAAAATCGCTGCCGGCGTTGGCGAGCAGCTCCAGTTCCTCGGCGATGCGATGATATTTCTTCCCGTCATTTAATTTTACCGATGCGTGATAGGCTTCGATGCCATCCAGTCCCATCTCCTTCCATTCGGCGGCCTCTTTGCGCAGTTTCGTCCAGGAGAGATGAAGGCTTGCCGGATGGGCTACCACCGCAACCCCGCCGGATTGGTGGATTTTTCCGATGGCTTCTTCAAGATCGATTCCTTCCCTGGGCACATAAAGGCTGCCTCCGGGACCGAGAAAGCGTTCAAAGGCATCTGCCACATCGAAGGCGAATCCTTTGCGAATAAGATATTCGGCAAAGTGGGGACGGCCGACCACGTCTCCGTCGGCCAGGGCTGCCACGTCCCGATACTCTCCGGGAACGCCAAGTCTCGCCATTTTCTTTGCTATTGCCATGTTGCGGTCAATGCGATCCTGACGCACCCGGGGAAGGATGTCCTCCATGTGTCCCTGATAATCGTGGATGCCCAGGCCCAGGAGATGAAAGGCCCCTGAGGGATGACTGATCTCTATTTCAATACCCGGTATAAACCGGATTCCCCTCAGTTCTGCAGCCCGGGAAGCTTCCTCAAGGCCCGCCACCGTATCGTGATCGGTGAGGCAGAGGGCGCTGATTCCCGCGTCCGCCGCATGATGTATTAATTCGCCGGGGCTCAGGCTTCCGTCGGAGGCCTGGCTGTGGCAATGCAATTCACAAAGCGCCATATCACTCACAGCATATTCTGTCTGACGGGCCTTGGCAACAAAGGCTTGATTTTAGCGAACCAAGCAATTATTGTGATTTTAGGAGTTTTCTGTGCCAAGAGCGATGCACTACAACGCCAATTCGGTGGTGTATTTCACCGGCGATATGGGTGATAAGATTTTCATCCTGCAATCCGGCAAGATTATCTTGAAAACCATAGATATCGAAACCGGCGAAGAGCTCACCGATCTGATCCGCACGGGAGAATTCTTCGGCGTGAAATCCGCCCTCGGACATTACCCCCGGGAGGAAGATGCCATCGTCCTGGCCGACAGCGAATGCCTCATGTTCACGGTACCGGAGTTTGAAATCCTGGTCAGCAAAAATACCAGGATAATCATGAAAATGCTCAAGGTCTTCAGCAACCAGCTCCGCCGCATACACGGCAAGGTCCGCAACCTCCTGGCCATGGGCAAACGGGAGGTGCCGGAGGATGGACTGTACAAAATCGCCGAATACTACCTGAAAAAGCAGGCCTATCCCGAGGCAATATATACCCTGCGCAAGTATCTCCAGCATTTTCCCAACGGGAAATACGTACACAAGGCGAGTACTTATTTACGGACTGCTGAGCAATACGCACAGGAATACGGAAGGGGCAGGGGACCGGCCATCATCGCCGGAACCCAGAGTTCGTCGGCGAATCCGAATCTCGGATTTCAGGACAAACCCCAATTGACCGAGGATGAACAGGAATTTTACAAGGCTGAAAGTTTTCTCGGGCAGCAGGATTTTATGAAAGCCGCCGAGATACTCGCTGATATCATAAAGCGAGGTCCTGAACACGCTAACTTCCATTCTGCCAATATCGAGATGGCAAAGGCGCTGCTCGGCCTGAAGAAGGCGGATACCACGGTAAAACACCTCAGTTCTTACATCCAGACCTATTCGGACAATAAAAAGGTCCCGGAAGCCCTGGTCTACCTGGGCGACGCCTACGTACAGCGCGGTGATCGTGATCAGGCGCTGAAGGTTTACCAACGGGCACTTCAGGTACCCTCCACCGACGAGGTCAACCGCCGAAAAGCCAACGCCGCGATACGCAAACTGGAGGGTCGGTCATGAATTTCAACACGGCGGCTTTCGAACGTTTTGCGGTAACCATTCAGAAAGGCGATATCATTTTCTGCGAATACGAACCGGGAGATGCGTTTTATCTCATCCAGGAAGGAAGGGTTCGCATCAGCAAGATCATGGGAGATATCGAAAAAACCATCGACGTGCTCTATCCCGGCGAAATCTTCGGAGAAATGGCGATTCTCGAGGAAGCACCCCGTTCAGCCAGCGCAATAGCCCTGGATCGGGTGAAAGCCCTGGAATTCAACCGGGAGAACTTCGGCATTCTCCTGCAGGGAAATCCCCAGATCGCCATGAAGCTCCTCAAACTATTTACCAAGCGCATCTACGATCAGCGCCGCCGCTTTCAGATCCTTACCCTGGATGACAATCAAGCGCGCATCGCCGACGTGTTCCTCATGCTCAGCGAGCAGCTCCCGCCCGACCAGGCCGAGCGCAACCAACAGGTCTTCGAAGTCACCAACGACGATGTGGCGCACTGGGCCGGGCTTTCGGTGGAGAAGTGCCGGGAAGTCCTCAGCCAGCTCAGCACCCAGAATAAAGTCGAGCTCAGCGCGGGACGAATCACGGTGAAAAACATCCACGACCTGAAACGCTTCGTGCAGAGCCGGCGGAAAGAGCGATAGCCTACAGTCGGTCTGCAGCCAAGAGAGCAATTTCTATATTGTTAAGAGCCCGGTTAATAATGATTACATCATCCAGGCTTCCCTGCATGCCATTGCCCAAGGCTCCAGTTCCCACTTCGAGATCACCTGGAAGGGTCGAGGGGTGGACAGGACTCGCGTTAGTGTTAGAATCTACTTCAACGCCGTTAAAGTAAAGTCTCATCGTATTTGAACTTGAATCATAGGTTATTGCAAAATGATTCCACACATCAATGGATATGTTGGAATAATCGGGGAAGTCGACTTTTAGACTGCCACCGCTGAACAGGCCGAACTTACCGGAAACGAAGCCAAGGCTCCAAGCCGCATTCCCCGCATAGCTTATGACATAAAAATCGCCCCCCGGGTCTAGATCTGAGATCGAAAGCCACGCTCCGAGAGTAAAGCTGCCGGAGGTAGTACCGGATTTCATCTGCAGCGCATTGATATTCGCAGCCTCTGTATAGTCACCACTCCCCAAAGGTAGGAGTAGTGTGCTGCCGGCGACATCGAAACGGTCATTGGCTCCATTGTTCCAGATTCCTGTGAGAGTTCTGGGACCAGCGATGTCTGAATAATCCCCGTTTAGCAACCATGCGCTCTCCACATTGGGTGGAGGCGTCGTGCTGAGACTGAAGCTATTGCTGCTCTCCCTGCGCCCATCACTGAGCGTAGTAGTAATGGTGTATGTTCCCGGAAAACCAACCGGTGGAGTGAATCTGACCAAGGTGCCTTGATCGAATCCGGACTCGAAGGAAACCGATGCTCCTACCGGAGGCGAAAGGCTCCAACTTACACCAAAAGGATCGTTGTTTGGATCGAAGCTGTTACTGATGTCGATCTCCACAGGTGTGCCTTCGGTAATCACCCTACCGTACTGGATACCGCTGGTTCGTGTAATCACCAGCTCCGGCGCCGCAGGCCCCTGAAAACCGAACAGTTCCAGCAGGCCGCAGCTGCCGGTGCTCAGAAGAAAGATGGCAATAAACAGGGCCGCTCCGGTGCGGCGGATTTTCCGTACATTCATATGAATATAGTAGCAATACCCTACATAAAAATCCATTCCCGCCGATATTCGAAGTATGATACGCGGAATGTACACCGGGGCCGCCGGTATGGCGGTCCAGCAGCACACCATGGATACCATCTCCAACAACCTGGCAAACGTGGACACCACGGGCTACAAGGAAGACGTTTCGGTCCATGAGGCCTTTCCCGAATTCCTGCTTCGACGCATGCAGGTGGAACTGACCCCCCTGCCCATAAGCACAAACGCCCCGATCCTGGGTTCGGTTGACCGCGCTCCGGTGGTGGGAAAGCTCGGTACCGGGGTAGCCCAGGACGAGGTGTACACCGTTTTCAGCCAGGGTTCCTTCAAGGAAACCACCAATCCCTTCGATATGGCCCTTGAGGGCGAAGGCTTTTTCGTGGTCCAGACTCCTTACGGCGAACGGCTCACCCGCAACGGCAGCTTTCACATCGGACCCGAAGGCCTCCTGGTCACCAAGGAAGGGTATCCGGTGCTGGGGGAAAACGGGACTATCGACGCCAAGCTGAATAACTTCATCGTGGACCAGGAAGGCCGGATTTTCCGGAACGACGAGTTCGGGGACGATCCCCGCCGGCTGGTTTCCATGACTGAGAACGACTGGGACGACACGGTACTGGTGGACCGGCTGCGCATCGTAAACGTGGACGAGAGCCGGTACCTGCAAAAGCAGGGCTCCAGCCTCTGGGCAACTACCTGGGAAAGCGGCGAAGCATTCAACGCCGAGGGCGACGGTCGTGCGTTGGTGCGCCAGGGTTTCCTGGAGGCCAGCAATGTGAACGCCGTTAAGCAGATGGTGCGGATGATCGAAGTGAACCGGGCCTACGAGGCGAACCAGAAGGTCATCCAGTCCCACGACCAGGCTTCTGACAAACTGATCAATCAGGCAATGAGATTCTAAGGAGAGATAGGGTATGATGAGATCACTGTGGACTGCGGCATCGGGAATGATCGGCCAGCAGTTTAATATCGATACCATTTCGAACAACCTTTCCAACGTGAACACCACCGGTTTCAAGCAGAATCGTCCGGATTTCGAGGACCTGCTCTACCAGACGGTGCGCACCGCCGGCACTCCGGCCACCGAGCAGACCCTGGTGCCCGTGGGCGTACAGGTGGGTCACGGGGTCAAGGTCGCCGCCACCCAGAAAATTTTCACCCAGGGTTCGTTGCAGAACACCGGAAACGTCTCGGATATCGCCATCGAGGGTGAGGGCTTTTTCCGGACCCTGCTTTACGATGGAACCTTCGGCTATACCCGGGACGGCGCATTCAAAATTGACAGCAACGGCCAGCTGGTCACCAGTAATGGCTACCGGGTGATCCCGGAGATAATCATGCCCGAGGGTTTTATCCGGGAGAGCATCGCCATAAGCGCCGACGGCCTGGTTACCGTCCGGGTTCCCGGCCAGGACGATCCGCTGGACGTGGGACAGTTGGAACTTTATCGTTTTGTGAATCCCGCGGGGCTTCAGGCCATCGGTGAGAACCTTTTCCGGATCAGCAACGCTTCCGGGGATCCCATCGGGGGGCAGCCGGGTTTCGACGGGATGGGCAAGACCATCCACAAGTTCCTTGAGATGTCCAACGTCCAGACCGTTCAGGAAATGGTCAACATGATCGTGGCCCAGCGGGCTTACGAGTTCAATTCCAAGGCGATCCAGACCAGCGATACCATGCTGGGAATCGCGGCGAATTTAAAACGATAGGGAGCTGAGGTACTATGGCTGATTATGCAGATGTGCTGGGCCGCTTCCAGGCCATTAGCGCTGACAGTTCGCTTCCCCGGGTAGACGGCAATGCAGGCAGAGAGCAGCTCGAAGAAGTGGCTCAGGAGTTCGAGTCACTCTTCGTGAAGATGATGCTCGATTCCATGCGCGAGACCCGAAATCAGGAAGATAATTTCACCTACGGCGGCATGGCGGAAGATATTTTTGAGGACATGCTGTATACTGAATATTCGAGAAGCATTGCCAGACGGGGGGATTTCGGCATCGCCGATATGATCATCAACCAATTCGCTCCTACGACGGTTTCGTCGATTCAGGACGCTGAGAATTCATAAAACAGAATTAATACGCCATAGTTGTATACTTTTGTATACGATTAACTGATGAAACGCTCCGGATGTAACGGAGCGTTTTTTAATTTGTTTTATTGTATAGAGTTAAAAAATGTTCTGACTTTATCGTTAAGTGGCACGGCAATTGCATGTAAACTGCCGGAGGGTACTATGTCTGACACGGTAGCCACATTAGCAAAATCTGCATCTAAATCGAACGCGGAGGATGTGCTCCAGGCATACTTCGCTCAGATTAAAGACAACCCGCTGCTTGAGTTCGAAGAAGAACTGGAGCTTTCGCGCCGCATCATGGGCGGAGACCCGCAGGCCCGGCAAAAGCTTGTGGAATCGAACCTCCGGCTGGTGGTGAAAATCGCCCGCCAGTACCTGTCTTCAGGGGTCGGTCTTCTGGACCTGGTCCAGGAGGGCAATCTGGGTCTGCTGCATGCGGTGAGCAAGTACGATTACCGTAAAAAAGTGCGTTTTTCCACCTATGCTTCCTGGTGGATCAAGCAGTCTATCAGCCGGGCCATTTCAAACAAGCGCCGGTCAATCCGACTTCCCCACCGAAAAGAAGACGTCCTGAAAAAGGTGCAGGCCGCATACAATGCCCTCTCCCAGAAAATGATGCGCACTCCTAATACCGAAGAAATCGCCGAGTACCTCCACCTGAGCCGCGAGGAGGTGGTCGATATCCTCAGCATTTCCGAGCATCTGGTCAGTCTGGACAGCCAGCTGTCAAACGATTCGGGTACCATGTACGATCTCTACGAGGACTATTCCTACGCCCCGGAAAAGGAGCTTATCGATCATTCGATGAACGACTCGATGCGCGAGCTGCTGGCCAATCTGGAAGATCGGGAACAGTTCGTGCTGATCAACCGTTACGGCTTGTGGGGTCAGGAAAAACTAACCCTGAAAGAGATTTCCTGCATACTGGATGTGAGCCCGGAAACCGTTCGACAGATCGAAATGCGCTCAATCCGCAAGCTGCGCCAGCATGCCGGTTCGCTGCAGGATTTCATCGACGCCTGAGCCGGTCGGAACTCGCTTGACCCGGGGCGCCCCCTCGGAGTAGGTTCAAGCTGAGCCATGGCTGAACGATCGACACGCCCGGATTCCCCGGCGCCACAACAAAAATCCCCCGCACAACAGCGTCTTGAATATCTGCGTCGGCTTACCGTCCTGCTGACGGTAATCGCCGCCGCACTTGCGCTGCTTTTTATCCTGCTGCCCTCGGGCAACGTCAATGATGCCGATCCTGATTCCGGCGTGTCTGACCCCAGCAGTACACAAACAGGCGGCAGTCCGAGCGGTGGCGATGGCCTTGCAGACAGCGGAAATTCTGGCAGTGATGCCGGCCGGACTGGAGGCAGCGAGCTGCCCGACTTCGAGCCGGAGTATGAGTTCGCTCCGAGCGATACCGCCGTCACCGGCGCGAGGCCCGGTTCTTCGACCGACCCCGGCGATGCGGCCGCTATGCGGGACCGGCCGATGCTGATTATTGTCATAGACGACGTGGGCTATAACACCGAAGGCCTCAAACCCTTCCTGGAGATTCCCGTACCGATTACCTTTGCCGTCCTGCCGCAGCTGGAGTATTCTAAGGAGAGTGCCGAACTCATCGAGTCGGCCGGACAGGAAATCATTATGCATCTTCCCATGGAAAGCCGGAGCGGACAGTACCCCGGTCCGGGGACCCTCACCGAAGAAATGAGCGTCGAGCAGCTGCTTGCCGAGCTCAATCGCAATATCGAAACGGTGCCTGGGCTGGTGGGCATCAACAACCATATGGGCAGCAAAGGTACCGAGGATATTCGCATCGTTCGGGAAGTCCTGCAATTCGCCCGGGACCGGGAGCTGCTGTTCCTGGATTCCCGAACCACCGACAAATCGGTGGTTCCCCTGATGGCCAACGCCATCGAGATACCCTACATCGAGAGGGATGTTTTTTTGGACAATCAGAAAGAGCGGGCGTATATACTTGAGGCGTTGCGGCAGGGCAAGGAAATCGCCGGTCAGCAGGGCTATGCGGTGCTGATCGGTCACGTCTGGACCGAGGAACTGGCCGAGGTGCTGCTGGAGAACTACGAGTTCATCCTGGACGAGGGCTATGACTTCGCCACGCTTTCCTCGGTAATCATGAAGGGCCGGTAATGCTGGTCCTCGGAATTGAAACCTCCTGCGACGAATGCTCGTTCGCCCTGGTATCTGACGGTCGGGAGATCGTCTCCCACGTGGTCGCCACACAGATCGAGTACCACAAGCCGTACGACGGGGTAGTGCCCGAAATCGCATCGCGTAAACATATCGAAATGATCACCCCGGTCTTCAGGCAGTGCATGGATATCGCAGCCGATCGGGGTTATGGCATGAATGATATCGACGGCATCGGCGTTTCCACCCATCCGGGGCTGAGCGGTTCCCTGGTGGTGGGATTGAACTATGCCAAGGGCCTTTCCCTGTCTCTGGGGGTTCCCTACGTGGGAGTAAATCACATCCTGGCTCACCTGTACGCACCCCAGCTCGAACAGGAGATTCCCTATCCCTATCTGGGCCTGCTGGTTTCCGGGGGACACAGCATGATCACCCGGGTGAATTCCTATGACGATATCGAAGTGCTGGGGGCCAGCATCGACGATGCCTGCGGCGAGGCCTTCGACAAGGTGGCCAAGCATTACGGCCTGGGTTACCCCGGGGGCAAGGTCATCGATGAGCTGGCCAGGAAAGGGGACCCGAAAGCATATCGCTTTCCTTTTTCCAATCTCTATAAAGGAGCCGGTCCCTATGACGTTTCCTATTCGGGCCTGAAGAACGCGGCTATCAACCAGCTGGATAAATTCTGGGACGGGAAGAGCGAACAAAGTATTGAAAATATCTGCGCGAGCTTTGAACGGGTCGCTATCGACAGCCTGGTGCGCAAACTCGAGAAAGCCGCAGCTGACACCGGCATCGATACCGTCGTTGCGGGCGGAGGGGTCGCGGCGAATCATTACCTGAGGGAATCCCTTGGGGCCCACCCGGAATATCGGGTATATTTCCCACCTCTGGAATTGTGTACCGATAACGGTGCGATGATCGCCGGAATCGCCTATCATTATTTACATGAAGAGCAATACAGTCCGCTGGATCTGGGGGTATCGGCCCGGGTTCGGGGATTCAGGAGGATCTGATGAATCACGATGATTTCGACAAGGCAATTCGCCGGGTGCCGGACTTTCCCAAACCCGGAATCAATTTTTATGATATTACCAGCATCCTTTCTGATCCCGAGGCCTTCGCATACGCGCTATCCGAGATGGATCGCTGGATCGATGAGCTTTCGGTGGATACTCTGATGGCCGTGGAAGCCCGGGGATTCCTTTTTGCCGCCCCCCTGGCGGAAAAGCGCGGGCTTCCCCTCGTTCTGGCCCGCAAGAAGGGTAAGCTTCCTGGGGCAACCTGGTGCCGGGAATACAGTCTCGAGTACGGCAGCGATACGGTCTGCGTCCATCAGGCCGATGTAAAGCCCGGTTCCCGGGTCCTGCTGGTGGACGATCTGATCGCCACCGGCGGTACCCTGAAGGCCGCGGCGGAAATCGTCACCGGTGAGGCGAATGCCGAGCTGGCGGGCTTCGCGGCGGTTATAGGGCTGCCCTTCCTGGGATATGAAAAAATCCTGGACGCCGCACCCATCAGAACCATCATCAACTATCAGGGCGAATAAGACCCGGAAAGGGGTTCCCGGCCTGCTTCGGGTCTATCTCCGGACCATTGACTGAGCCGCAAGGATATTTTCAACCCAGGTTTATTGACAAGAGAAGGGGAGTTTGATACCTTCCATTCGATCATTTCCCGGTGGTGTAATTGGTAACACGGCAGATTCTGGCTCTGTTGTTGGGGGTTCAAATCCTCCCCGGGAAGTACCTTATTTCAAATCCGGCTTGAGGCCGGTTTTTTTTTAGGCGTCGCGGTTCCCCGGCGTCGGGAAAGGGCCTCAGTCCGGCTTTGCTGTTTGGGCTGAGGAGGTTTCCCATGGCGGAACGAACCTATCTGGTTCTGAAAAACGGTTCCATTTACGATGGAAAGGGCTTCGGCTTTCCAGCTCCATTGGCCCGGGACCTCCGACCGGGCATCCCGACTTTTACCAATGCCGGTGAAGTGGTATTCAACACCGCCATGGTAGGCTATCACGAAGTGCTCACCGACCCCTCCTATACCGGCCAGATCGTCACCATGACGTATCCGCATATGGGAAATTACGGCCATCTCGACCAGTGGAACGAATCCGGACCGGTGAAGCAGGCCGATGGCGGCCCCGCCGCCAGCAGCTGCGATACCCGGCCGGTGAAGGTGGCGGCCTTTGTGCTGCGCAGCCTGTACCGCGGGCCGGTACCCGCCGGGCGCATAAGCCTGGATGATTACCTCAGCCGCCACGAAATCCCCGGTATCAGCGAGGTTGACACCCGACGCCTCACCCTTGAACTGAGAGATCGCGGTTCGGCAAACGGTGTTCTGGTGCGCCCGGAAAATCCCGCCATGGGGCTCAGCCCCGAAGAACTCAAGGCTGTAGAGAGCTATTTGAACGCGTTTCCCAGCATGGAGGGGAGGAACCTGGTTTCCGACGTGGGAAGCGTGGAGACCATCACCCTGCCCGCGGGGAAGGGGCCGTATTCCCATATCAAGCTGGCCCTGTACGATTGCGGGACAAAGGCAAATATCATCCGGGAGTTCGAGAAGCTCGGCTGCCAGGTTACGGTATACCCCTCGGGAAGCACTGCCGGGGCTATCCAGGCAGGTGAGCATGACGCGGTGATGCTCTCCAACGGTCCCGGCGACCCGGAGGTGCTGGCCGATCAAATCGCCACCGTCAAAGAGCTCATTGGAAGCATGCCGGTGTTCGGCATTTGCCTGGGGCATCAGCTCATCGGGGAGGCCCTGGGGGCCAGAACCTATAAGATGAAATTCGGACATCACGGGATCAACCACCCGGTCCGGGATGAGCGCAGCGGACGGGTCTTCGTCACCAGTCAGAATCACGGGTTCGCGGTGGACGAAGAAAGCCTGCCGAAGGATACCGAGGTATGGTTCCGGAACGCCAACGATAATAGCGTAGAGGGTCTGAGAAACGATGCGAAAAAAGTGCTCTCCGCCCAGTTCCACCCGGAAAGCGCGCCGGGCCCCTACGACTCCCACTGGATTTTTGAAGAATTCCTGAAAGCTATCGACGCACCCGCCGGCGGCGGAGCGAAATCTCGCGGAAAGAAAGGGGCCTGACATGCCTGCACGGAAGGATATAAAAAAGATACTGATTTTCGGATCCGGGCCCATCGTCATCGGTCAGGCCTGTGAGTTCGATTATTCGGGTAACCAGGCGGTAAAAGCCCTGAAGGAAGAGGGATATCAGGTGGGGCTATTAAACCCGAATCCCGCCACAATA
>CAWZYW010000012.1:0-14499 GCA_963966255.1 uncultured Salinispira sp.
CAACTATACTATGTGATATGCCCGGCGGCGCTATCCGCGCTCCGGAAGGAGAACTCATGCCTTTGAATTGCGGTATTGTCGGCCTGCCCAACGTCGGCAAATCCACCATCTTTTCCGCCCTCACTTCGGCGCCCGCCGAGGCGGCCAACTATCCCTTCTGCACCATCGAACCCAATGTCGGCCTGGTGGCCGTTCCAGATTCCCGGCTGGACCGTATCGCCGAACTGATTCCGCCTCAGAAGCTGATCCCGGCGGTGGTCGAGTTCGTGGACATCGCCGGCCTGGTCAAAGGTGCGAGCAAGGGCGAGGGCCTCGGTAACAAATTCCTGAGCCATATCAGGGAGGTGGGGGTTATCGTCCACGTGGTGCGCTGCTTTGAGAATCCGGACATCGTCCATGTGGACAACACCATCGATCCGGCCAGCGATATCGAAACCATCAATATCGAACTGGCCCTGGCTGATCTTGAAACCGTGGAAAAGCGAATGGCCCGACTGGAAAAAGAGAGCCGCTCGGCGGATAAGAAGGTACAGGCGGTGGCCAAGGCCCTGGCTCCGGTGCTTGAGTTACTGAAAAACGCCCTGCAGGAGGGCAAACCCGCCCGTGGCGTTGAGCTCGATGAGGAACAACGGCTCTTGATCAGGGATATGCACCTTATCACCATGAAAAAAATGCTCTATCTCTGTAACGTCGATGAGGACGGGCTTGCGGCGGATAACGAGTATGTCCGCGCTGTCCGCAGCATTGCCGAGTCTGAGGATGCCGGCGTGGTAACCCTGTGCGGACAGCTCGAAAAGGAAATCGCCGATCTTGAAACTGCGGAGGAGCGTGCCGAGTTCCTGGCGGATATGGGTCTGGAGGAAAGCGGACTGTCCGCCCTGATTCGGGAGGGCTATGAACTCCTGGGTCTCAGGACGTTTTTCACCGCCGGTGAAAAGGAGGTCCGGGCATGGACCTTCCATCACGGGGATAAAGCTCCCCAGGCTGCGGGGGTCATTCATACGGACTTCGAGAAAGGCTTTATCAAGGCCGAAACGTATCATTGCGATGATCTTTTCGAACTCGGTAGCGAGCAGAAGATTCGGGAGGCCGGGAAGCTTCGCATGGAAGGAAAGGAATATCTGGTGCGCGACGGGGACGTTATGCACTTCAAGTTCAACGTCTGATACCCGGCGCGAAGCCATGGAGGTGGGCGGTGGAACTGCCCTTTGGTATTGAAAATACGGTAAGTGAGGCTCAGGAACCGACCCGTGTGCTCATCGTAGAGGATGAGTTTATCATCGCCGCGTCCCTGCAGCGGAGTCTCCAGAAGCTCGGGTATCAGGTGGCCGGGGTTGTCGATCGGGCAGATGATCTGGATGAGCGGATCTCGACAGATCCGCCGGACCTGATTCTCATGGATATCGAGATTAACGGAGAGACCGACGGTATCACCGCCGCCCGGCGGATCCGGGAGCTGAAGGATATCCCCGTGGTCTATATCAGCGGTCTCCGGGAAGAAGAACTGTTGGCCCGGATTCCGGAGACTCAGCCCTTCGGCTTCCTTGCCAAGCCCTTCACCGAACACGAGTTATCTATGGCTCTGTCCATCGCGGAATACAAAGCCCGGGCCGAGCGGCGCATGCGGGACCAGGAAATCCACATCCAGCGGCTGCTCGAGCATATGGACCAGGGCTTCTGCCTCCTGGATGAAACCGGCCGGATTCGCTACGCCAACCGGAAAATTCTCGAGACCCTGCACCTCGATCTGGACCAGCTCCGTTCCATCCACCCTTCGCATTTCGTCACCGGATCGAAGAAGTTCTTTTCTCTTTTCGATGAAGACAAGGCTCCCCGCCATGTGCCCGAGGGATTCCATATCGATCCGTTCACCACGCTGATTCGCCATGACGGACAGGAAATACCCTGCTACGTAATACCCCAGTTTTTCAGCGATCCGGACACCGGGATCCTGCAGGGATGCTTCCTGTCCATCGTGGATATCCGGCATTTCGAGGCAAAAACCCCCGCGGATGTGATAGAATAAGTAATAGATGATACACGTGCATCTTCCCCCTAAATCCAAAACGGAACTCGAAGCTGAGTATGCCGAGCACGCCGACAGCTTCGAGCGGGCCCTCTATGAGCTGCATCGCCGATTGAGGGTGATGCTGGAACAGCGTCGGATCCGGGCCACGGTGAAATACCGGGTGAAAAGCTTTTCCAGCTATTATGCGAAGATTCTCAAGCGAAGCACGGAAGTAAACGGCGATCCCGAGCTGCTGATCAGCGACGTGCTGGGAATGCGCATCGTCTGTCCCTTTCTTGACGATCTGGCGGCGGTGGAAGACCTGTTGAACCAGAATTTCGCCGTAGCCGAGCGGGAAAAAAAGGGAGCGGAGTTTTCTTTTAAGGAATTCGGTTATGACTCCCTCCACTTCCTCATAGAACTGCCGGAGGATGTGGTGGAGAGCTTCCATCTGCCCGGGGACCTGTTGGCTGAGGTGCAGTTGCGTACCATCCTGCAGGACGCATGGGCCGAGGTCGAACATGAGATGGTATACAAATCCCAGATAACGCCCTTCGACGCCAACCTGCGACGGAAACTGGCGGCGTTGAACGCAAATCTATCGTTGTCGGATATGATTTTCCATGAGATCCGGATCTACCAGCGGGAGCTCCAGCATCAGCTGGATCGCCGGAGGGTGGCGTTTATGTCGATGGTCCAGCAGGAAGAGATGCTTAAGGACCAACAGCTTCCGGTGGCCGATCCCGAAAAAGCCGGTAATTTCCCGGATCATCCGCTGTTGAACAGCATCTCCGCCGAAACCCAGGAGAGCAAGCTCCTGAAAGCCCTGTATGCCCACAACACCCATCATTACGATGAGGCGATAGAGATCTACGGACGGATCCTGGACGGGGATACTCCGGAGAGCATCCGGTCCATGGTCTATCTCCACAGGGGCATGGCCTGGTTCGCCAACGGGGACTACGACCGCGCGAAGAGCGACTTTCAGAGATCCCTGAGCATCGCGGGAGACAATGAAAGAGCTCTGCTGTATCTGGGACTCTGCGAGCGCCAGCAGGGGCGGGAATCCGCTGCGCTGGAACAATTCGACCGCTGCCTGGAAATCAACCCGCGCAACGAGGAAGCCCTTCTTTCCAGAAGTCAGCTGCACTTCGCCCTGGGGGATTTCAGCGGCGCGGTGCGGGATTGCGACCTGGTGCTTCACATCGATTCGGAAAATCGCCACGCGCAAAAATTCCGTTCATTCCTCAACGATCAGATGGGAGTCTGATCATACTGGGCGTTTTTCGGAGAAACCGGGTATACTGTCCGCATGTCTGTTACCCGATTATTCGCCAGCGATAACACTTCTTCGGTTCATCCGGAGGTAATGAGAGCCCTTGCGGCGGCCAACGACGCCGGCCACCGAATCAGTTACGGCGACGATGATTTTACCGATACCGCTGTCTCACTGTTCCGCGACATCTTCGGGGGCGACAGCGCCCTCTGGTTCGTTTACAACGGCACCGCCGCCAATGTGGTGGCCATCAGAAGCCTGATCAAAGGCTATCAGTCGGTCCTGGCCCCCCACACCGCCCATATCGAGGAAGACGAATGCGGTTCCCTGGAAGCTCTGGCAGGAGTGAAAATCGAGTTCCTGCCCGAAAGCGGAGGGAAAATCAGCGCGGACGACATCCCTTCCCGGCTGGGCCGGCTCGGATTCGTCCACAGCGTTCAACCTGCTCTGGTATCGGTGACCCAGAGCACTGAACTGGGCCAGCGCTACTCCATCGATGAGCTCCAGGCCATCGGGAGAATGTGCCGGGAACAGGGCCTGCTGCTGCACATGGACGGCGCCCGCATCGCCAACGCAGTGGCCGGCGAACTGGCTGCATCTGAGCCTGCATGGCAGAATCTCAGCTCCGACGCCCTATCTCGGCGAGGCCGGGAGATCCTGTCGGCCATGACCGTTGAAGCCGGCGTCAACGCCCTGTCCCTCGGCGGAACGAAAAACGGTTTGATGTTCGGAGAAGGCATCGTGCTGATGAACGGCGCCCAGTCGAATACCGATCTCTCATTCTATCGCAAACAGACCGCACAACTCGCATCGAAAATGCGCTATATATCAGCCCAGTTCGACGCCATGTACCGCGGTGATGTATGGCTGCGAAACGCTTTGCACTCAAACGAACTGGCCCGCCAACTGGAGGCCGGTATCAACCGGCTTTCCAGTACCGTTGAGGGAGCCGCCGCCGGGTTGCGGGTGAAGCATCCGGTATCGGCCAATGCCCTGTTCGCGGTGATTCCCCATGCCGTGGCGAAAAAGCTCCAGGAACGCTATCAGTTTTATGCCTGGGACGAGGACTCTTACCGGCTCATGACCAGCTGGGACAGCACGGCAGAAGATGTCGAGAATCTTTTACAGGATCTGGAATCATTGATTAAGTTAAATGACAATACCGGGGAATAGTATTGAATAACCCCGTTTATGCCATCAGCGATTTCTTGTTCATCGAGCAGCTGCCCGAAACGGCGGACATCATTCTGGTACCCGGCGGCAGCTCTCCCGAGCTGATGCTGCGGGCTATTGAGCTCTGGCAGGAAGGCTGGGCTCCGGTAATTCTTCCCTCGGGAGGACCGAATCCCCGCATCGGGGATTTCGCCACCGAGTGGGCCTGGTTCGCATCCATGGCCGGTGATGCCGGGGTGCCGGAATCAGCGATTTTGCGGGAGGACCGGGCGGCGAATACCTTCGAAAACGCCCGCTTTTCCCGTCAGCGCATTCTGGAGCAAGGCATGGAGGTCGGGAAAGCAATCCTTGTGACAAAGGCGTTCCATGCCCGGCGGGCTTTGATGACGTATCAGGCGGAATTTTCGTCGGAGATTGAGTATATCGTCTGCCCGATAACGGACCGCCGGAAGATCACCCGCGATAACTGGGCGAAGGATCAGGAGAAAATCGATAAGGTCATGAACGAGCTGGAAAAGATAGGCAGTTACTTCCCCGCACATCTTTCGAGGATGCAGGCAACCGGAGAATGGGGTTGAGCGGGTTTGCTCAGTCGTAGAGCTCTTCTGGACGGCGGTCGGGAATCTGTTTGAACTCCCCCCCGTTCTTCAGGTATTCCGGATCAAAGAACAGTCCGCAGAAACAGTGGCCGTATTCCTTCTGATCCGGCACGTTGTATATGCACGGGCAGACGATGTCCTCGTCCTCTTCCCTGAGACCGGAACCGTCCCGGCAGGGGCACAAAAAGTAACCTTCCCGGTTGTGAGTAGTCATCAGGCCCTGCTTTATGTGTTCCAGGAAGGGTTTGTCGGGACTTAACGCCCATCCTTGCTTTTCCGCCACCTGACGGACGAAGCGGTCAACCTGTTCGGGGGTTTTCTGACGATCAGCCAATGTTCAACAGCTCCCGCCATTTGTCCTCGGTAAATCCCGAGACCGCCTGCTCGCCGTCGATGACCAACAGGGGGAAGAGGGGAATGCTCCCGTGTTTTTCTTTGAGTTCGGTTTTGATGTTTTTCTTCAGATCACGGTCGATGAGATCCATGAAGAGGTACTCGAATTGGTAGTTATGCTCTTTGAGGAAATCCATGGCCTTCTCGCAGAAGGCGCATGTGGATAATGCGTAGATTCTCAGCTGATGATCCGCGTGCTCGCCTTCCACCTTGCTATATTCGACCTGTTCTGCGTAGCTCATCTAAAGTACTCCCTGAAATTAAAGTCCCTGTTCCTCAGTATACAGCATTCTCTCCAATTCGTGTTCAATTTCTTCCAGGCGGCTCTTGAGGCTGTCCAGACTCCGTTCAATCCGGCGCTTCTCGCTTTCGAGTTTCTTCACGGGATCCTGCTGGCGTACCGGTCCCCGCTCTTTGATTCCCTGCTTTACCATGTCAGGGGTATAGCCCTGCCTGAAGGCCTCTATGGCTTCCCCCCGGGCTTCCTTGTTGCGCACCGAAGCCAATGTCTTCATGTTCTCGTAGCCCAGGTCCGGCGGCAGGTCCATGGCCTTCACCTTCATAAGGGTCGATGCGGTGCTCTTGGGCATCTGAAGGACCCGTTCCACGAAGTCCTCGAAGCGCGCCCCGTGTTTTCGGCACAGTTTTTCCGCTTCCATCAGGGCATGGCCGAATTCCTTCATGAGTTCGCCGTTGGTCTGTATGAAGCGCCGCCTCATGGATTCCGCCAGATCCTGGAGCTCATCGACCTTTTCAAGGGTGTTTTCGTAGAGGCCCATGTTCTCCGCCCGCTGGAGCAGCTGATGGAAAATGCTGCGGAAGGCGGTGGTGTGAGCCCGGTTACTCACCGGCTCATCGCTGGTGGTGAAGTGGATGTGATGGGCGAACTCGTGAATTGCGGTATACATCAGCTGGGAATCGCCGTTGAAATTCCGGTTGTGGATGATGATCTCACGGGTGTCGGGATGATACAGCCCGTGCACCTTCTTGCTGGTCTTTCCGGAAAAAATCACCTTGAATTCTTCAACCTCCGGCTCGAGCTGAAGCAGTTTTTCTTTTACCTGATCCTGATTCATGCCCGCTAATATAGAGAAGCGCGTGATGGCTTGCAATGGGTTTTCGCGATTTTGCAGCTGATCCGGGCAACATTGACAAACCCGACGGGAAACGTAAGAATAGGATTGAATTCAATTCGAAAAACCATTTCTCAGGAGTCCCCATGGCAAATTTAAAGCTTAAAGGCGGTGTTATCACCGGCAATCAGCTCGATGAAGTTCTGGCGTACTGTAAAGAGCAGGCATGCGCCCTTCCCGCAGTGAACGTCATCGGTTCCAACAGCATCGCCGCGGCCCTTCAATCCGCCAAGGAAGCGAAAGCACCGGTAATTATCCAGTTTTCCAACGGCGGCGCCGTGTTCAACGCCGGCAAGTTCGCCGATAATACCGATCAGCGCGCGGCAGTCGCCGGAGCGGTTTCCGGCGCCTACCATATCCGCCGAATGGCTGAGCTGTACGGCGTACCGGTAATTCTCCACACCGACCACGCGGCCAAGAAACTCATTCCCTGGGTCGAAGGCATGGTTGCCGAGGGCGAAGAATTCTATAAATCCAACGGCGAACCCTTGTTCTCATCCCATATGCTGGACCTCTCCGAAGAGCCCCTGGAAGAAAACCTGGAAATCTCCGCGAAAATGCTCGAGCGCATGGCGAAGATCGATATGACCCTCGAAATCGAGCTGGGCATTACCGGCGGCGAGGAAGACGGCGTCGATAACAGCGACGTGGACAATTCCAAGCTTTACACCCAGCCGCAAGAAGTCCTTCAGAGCTATGACGCCCTGGTGAACGTGGGCAAGTTCACCGTGGCCGCCGCCTTCGGCAATTCCCACGGTGTGTACAAGCCCGGCAACGTCGTCCTGAAGCCGTCCATTCTCAGGGACAGCCAGGAATTCATCGCCAAGGAAAGGGGCTTGGGCGAAAAGCCCGTATTCTTCGTTTTCCACGGCGGTTCCGGTTCCAGCAGGGATGAAATCCGGGAGGCAGTGGGCTACGGCGCCATCAAGTTCAACATCGACACCGATACCCAGTGGGCGTTCACCCAGCCCATCGTCAAGTACGTGGAAGAGAACTCCGCCTACCTCCAGAGCCAGATCGGCAACCCCGAAGGGGACGACAAGCCCAACAAGAAGAAAATCGACCCCCGTGCCTGGCTCCATCTGGGCGAGAAAGGCGTTGTGAAGCGGCTTTACCAGGCCTTCGATGATCTGAACGCCGTAAACAAGTTCGACTTCTGATCAAAGACCGCCGAGGCGAACGAGCGCTTCGCCGGATTGGTCGCCCGGAAATGCCGGCAGCAGATTCCGCCGGCAGACGCAAGGCATACATTATTTCGCGCCCCGGGATTCCCCGCGGGCGCGTTTTTGTTGGTATACTCTACCAATGAGCACCCAGCGCGGCACATGGTATCCTCTTGATCACTCGGCCAAGATCTGGCCTGCGGTGCTGTCCGCGCGTTTCACCAGCCTGTTCCGCCTCTCGGTGGTGCTCGATGAGCCGCTGGTCCTGGAGGATCTCAGGACGGCGGCTTCGGCCGCCCGGCGTCGTTACCCCTATTTTTCGGTGGAACTCCATCGCGGATTGTTCTGGTACTTCCTCGAAGAAGCCGGCGAAGACCGGGAGGCCGTCAAGGCCGACCGCCACTGGCCCTGTATGGATTATCCGGGCCTGAAGAAAGAGCGGCGCTTACTGAGGCTCTACGTATACGGCCCCAGGCTGTCCCTTGAGGTGAGCCATGTGCTCACCGACGGCATGGGTGCCATGGAGTACCTGAGGACCCTGGTCTATGAGTACCTTCGTATCCGCCACGGATTGGCTGCCGATGAAGACGACCCCCTCATACCGAGGCTCCCCGGGTCGGGGCCGGAGGAAGGGGAGTGGATCGATTCCTACCTGGATCACGGGCTCAAGGGAGCCCCGGCAAAAACCCTGCCGGAAAAGGCCTTTCACCTTCCTTTCCGCCTGCTGAATCCCGGAGAATATCGGGTGATCAGCGGACACCTTTCCCTGTCCTCCGTACAGGCCTCCGCCCGGAGCATGGGCGTCAGCGTCACCGAGTATCTGGTCTCCGTTTTGTTCCTGGCCTTCCAGGATTACTGGATTGCCCTCCATCGGGTAAACCGACGGACCCCCCGGCGCCTTTCCCGCCCGATCCGCATCCTGGTTCCGGTAAACCTCCGGGGAATATTCGGCAGCCGGACCATGCGGAATTTTTTCGTCTACGTCGATCCCCAGATTGATCCGAGGCTCGGGGCGTACGGCTTCGACGACATTGTGAAATACGTGCACCATTATATGCGGGGGGAAAAACACCGGCAGAATCTGCGCCGGCACTTCGCCCGTCTGGCCCGGACCGAGCGCAGCATGGCGGTAAGGATGATTCCGTTGTTGATCAAGAATCTGGTTCTGTCCCTGAGCTATCAGCGCCAGGGTGATAGCCGCTTTACTACCAGTTTTTCCAATATCGGCCCGTTCGCCCTCCCTGAGCCATGGATGCGGCATGTCCGTTGGGCCGATTTCTATCCTCCGCCCAGTCCGATTATGAAGCAGGCGGTGAGCATGATCAGCTGCGGGGATATTCTCTCGGTGAGTTTCGGAAAGATGATCGCCGAGACGCCGGTTGAAAAACGCTTTTTCCGGGAACTGCGGCGACGCGGTCACGCGGTATCCGTTGGCACAAACCATCGCTCCATGATACCCAGGAGGGATTTATGATGTATTGCCCTGAGTGCGCCGTGGGAATCCGCGGCGAGCACGAGTTCTGTCCCCTCTGCGCCTCACGCCTCCAGGATGCCCAGCCCGAGTATCCCGCGGATGTGCAGCCCCCGGCGGAGATCGGCTACGAGGGCGTGGCCGAACGGGTGCGTCGAAAACCCTGGCTCATCGGCATGGTCACCCTGGGCGTGCTGTTCATCCCTGGAGCCATTTCTTTCATCGTTGACTTGCTGATCAACAGGGCCGCGACCTGGTCCCCCATCGTCCTGGGAGCTCTGGGCCTGCTGTTACTCTATATCAGCCTGCCTTCCATGGTGTTCTATCTCAATACCCGTCCGGAATCCCGGGCATCCCGCAAAGCCCGCCGAAAGCGACGCTTCTGGATGCTTATGCTGCTCAATGCCCTGGCTACCTGGGGCTACCTGCTATATCTGGACCGGGTGGACAGCGACGGGCTGTTGAACTGGGCCCCGGACTTTGGAAGCCTGGCCACCGCACTGACCCTTGTGGTGGTGATGGCATTTTTTTACACGCTCCAGCCGCCGGGGGCCGTTCGTCGGGGGCCGCTTCTGTTTATCTGGCTGAGCATGTACGTGGTGGTCTTGGACTTACTCATAAGCTCGATGCTCCTTGATGGGGAGTTTTTCGGCTGGAGCCTCATCGTAGCCGCCAGTCTGATACCGCTTGGAGCGGTGTATTGGATAATTGAGTACCTGGTGAGCCATAGCGACCGGGTTAAGCGGCGCCTGCATATTTAGAGGGTTAAACTCGGAGGCGAATCGTCGTTTCGTCTCCAGGCGAGGACTCAGTCTCGTCTACCCGGGACGAGTATAAGGATTACGATGATTCTGCAATGTTAGTCCCGGAGCGGGAAAGTCTTATATCCTCAGCAGGCTCAGGGGATGGCTGAGCTCGATATTCTTGTGACCGCAGTATGCGGTGAGCTGTTCGCGCATCTCCCGGGCGGCTTCCTCACCATTGCAGAGAATGTAGAAGGCTCCGCCGCCGCCGGCACCGCTGAGCTTGCCGCCGGGGCTTCCCAGTTTCCTGGATTTATCCAGAACCAGGTCCATGTCTGATGTATTCAGGTTTAATTCCGAGAGCCGGTCGTGGGCTTTCCGGGCCAGAGCGCCCAGGGCTTCGGTCTGGGTCCCCCCGTCGCTTTCGCCATTTTGAAAGACATCGATTGCCGAGTGAGCGAGTTCCCCAAGGTCTTCCATGGCACTGACTACCTTGGGATTCTCCTCGAGCATGCCCCGCTGTAAATCTCCCACCAGGGTCTTGGTGTTACCTTCCCGGGGAACCGACCCGTACAGCAGCCATATTCCCGGTTTCGCGCTTTCAAGCCTCATGCTGTCCGGCAGTTTGCGGGATCGGGGGAAAAATGCCCGTACGCCTCCCAGGGCGGCCAAACCGGTATCGATGCCCGAGGGGGAACCGTGGAACACTTTTTCGAGATGATTGGCGATATACCAGAGCAGGTATTGGTTTTTCTCGTCTTCGGGCCACTGGCTGCTGTGCTGGTACTTGGGAAGGAGGTGATTGAGATCGAGGTGTTGTTCCCTCGCCAGGTGCAGGACATAGCCCGCCAGGTTTACGCAGACCGTCGCCGATGAGCCGAAACCCGACGAACGGGGTACGTCACCCTGAAGATGGTACTGTGCCGGCGGGAGCAGCAATTCGGGCACCAGGGCGCTGGCTGTAACCAGCAGCTCCCCGGCAGCCCGGGCCTCCCGGGGACTGAGTCCGGGAAAATGGCCGGCATCGCCGGCATGGTCCCTGGGGTACACTTCCAAACTGAGGCTGCAATCCAGATTCACGCCCAGGGCGGGATAGCCGTACACCGCGGCGTGTTCGCCGAATAGAAGCAGTTTGCCGTAGCTGGTGAAGCGCAACGGAGGTTCGCTGGTATCAGGCTCTGAGGGCATCGTTTCTCCTGAATCGCCGGGGCCGAAAGCCGCCGGATAGCTTATTGCAGTATAGCATTGCCCTCATGGCTGAACAAGCTGAGACCCTGGCGGCGTACGGTGAGAGATTCATACGCCTCCGGTACTTCGGAGTTGCTAGACGAGCTGAGAAACAGCAGCCCAAGTTCGTTGCCCGCTCCGCTTCCCTTCCAGGCCGCCCGCTCGTAAAAGGGGCTGGGTGGGGAGATCCAGCTTTCCACGCCGATGGAGTCACCCAGTTCGGCGGACAGCAGTCGGGATTCGTTAATGTTGCGGATTAACTCTTCTTCGCTGTCGCTGTCAAACAGGTTCTTCGCCAGGGTCTGGCTCCGTTTGATAAAATCCTCGGCCCGCTCCGACGCCGCTTCCTTCAATCCCCGGTACCGACGCACCGCATCGCGGCTGTCGACTTCCTTGGGTCCGGGAAAGCTGTAGGTCCGAAGCCGGTGTATGGGATGATCATCGGCGATGGGTTTCCATTCGGGATGTTCGCCTCCGGTGAACATCCCGGCGGCGCCGTTGCAGCTGGTGAGTATGTCGTAACCGCTACCTTTTTTTCCCTGGGCGATGCGATGGGCTTTTACGGCGGCTTTGCAGATGATCCGCCGTTCAAGCTCTTCGGTGGGAATGGTCTCTGCAAAGATCAGGCCGGTGAGGATTACCGTCGCCGCCGCCGAGCTGCCGAATCCCAGTTTGCGCCCCTTCTGGTAAAAATCCCGGGTATCGATCTCAATTTCCAGCACCGGGGGTTCATAGCCTTGTTCACGGAGTATGGATTCTACCGCCCGGAAGGCTTTGATGATAAACGGGGGATCGCTGATATCGGTGGCGGTGTTCAGGCTGATGGCCCCCTCGCCGGTGATGGCGTGTATCACCGACCATTGGGTTTTTCCTTTCCAGCTTCGCCCCCGTGCTTCGGGGCCGCAGGCCATTGCCAGGCCGAGACCGCCTTCTTCCAGGATGACGTATTCTCCGCTGATCAGCAGGTTCCCGGGGACTATCGCCCTGATTTCGGGCTCGATCTTATGATGCATGCTTATTCCTCCCGGACCTTGAGGCCCGAACCGATTCCGCTGACTGAAATTACCCAGTCGTCGGCGCCGGATCGACCGGCCTCCAGGGCCGTGAGTACTGCTTCGACCTGTGTCTCCAGGGTTATGATTTTCACCTGGGGACCGGCGTCCATGGTCTCCCAGGCGGCGATGCCGTTTTTTCTGAGTTCCGCTGCGATATTCATTACCCGAATACTGGCTTCCTGCCAGAACATCACCGGATCGTCGGCGCTGAACATGGTGGAGAACATCCGCAGGTAGCTGCGGCGGATCACCGGGCCCAATGCATCCAGATCGCGGTCGGCGATGGCGTCCCGGGCCTGATCCACCAGCTTCCTGCTGTCTTCGATCCAGGCCGGATAGTAGGGACTGGTCGTCCGGCTGGCTTCCATGGCCTTCCGGCTCGAGACCGCTTTTTTCCCGGAGCTGACCTGCACGATTACGCATCGCAGTTCGGGCCAGTGATTCTCCCGGTGCAGCTGTCGGGCAGACGCCGCCTTTTCGGGGTATGCCACGAAGCCGCCGGAGACCGATCGGGTCGCCGAGCCGGATCCCCGGCGGGCCAGCGCTGAGATATCCGAATCATTGAGGTTCAGATTCAAGCCGCGGTTTACCGCGCCGGCCAGGGCCGCGAAACCGCTGGCCGAACTGGCAAGTCCCGCGGCAGTGGGAAAATCATTTTCGCTGGCTACGACAATGTGCCGCGGTTCGCCGGAATATCCCTTCAGTGCTTCGTCGAAAAAATCACGGAATCTCTCGGGATCCTGCGTCCGACCGTTGATGCTGACTTCCCAGGTTGAAGAACCGGAGTTCGCGGCCTCCAATCTGAGACGGGTGGTGGTGGAAAAGGCCCCGAGGCTGATTCCGATGCTGCCGCTGGCCGGCAGATTCAGACCGGTATCGGCTTTTCCCCAGTATTTCACCAGGGCCAGGTTGGGGTGTGCAACGGCGACGATGCTCATGACCCCGACCTCCGGTTGCTTTCCTTTCCGTCGCGGATTTCCGTCAGGAGTTTCGCGGCTTGTTCTGCGTTGTATGCTCCCGATTCCTGCAAAGCGGCGCTGAGTTTGGCGATTTCATCACCCCGGGCACCGGCGGAAAAAGCCAGACGGTTTGAGTGGAGCCGCATATGCCCCTGCTGGATACCCTCGCCGGCAAGGGCCGATACGGCCGAGAAATTCTGCGCCAGGCCAAGTGCCGCGGCGTATCGCGACAGCTCCGAGGCCGAGGGATTGCCGAGGATGCGGAGGGCGGTGCGGGCCACCGGGTGGAAGCTGATGCCCCCCCCCACGGTTCCCAGAGCAAGGGGCAGTTCAAGGCGTCCCCTGAGGTTCTCGCCTTCAATCCAGAATTTGCTCAGGCTCCGGTAATGTCCGTCCCGTGCAGCCCAGGCGTGGGCCGCCGCTTCGGTGGCCCGGGTGTCGTTGGCGGTAGCCAGGGCCAGGGATGAAATGCCGTTCATGATTCCCTTGTTATGGGTCACCGCCCGGGCGGGATCTTCATCGGCGATCTGCCAGAGCCGAACGATCCGCTCGGCCAGCTCCCGTCCCTTGTAGGATCCCCGCTGGAGGGCTCCGAAGGGCAGGACGAATTCCGCGGATGCGCAGCGCTTTTCGGCTTGGTTGCTCAAAATTGCCATGAGCTTGGTTCCGCCGCAGAGTTTCTCCATCAGGGGGCTGATTGCCTCGGCGGCGGTGTTCACCAGGTTCGCGCCCATGGCGTCCCGCACATCCACGATGAGCTCTACCCGGATACAGCGGCTTTCCTGAAGCCAGCTGGCTTCCAGACCCCGATATCCGCCGCCCCGGCGGGTCATGGGGCCGAGAATTTCCGATAGGGTTTCAAGAACGCGGTCCTCGGCGGCAACGATGTTCCGGCAGATTTCATCCCGGGCGGCCTCATCGGGCTCCCGGCCATCGGGATAGCCGAGATACACGTAGGAGCTGGTAAGAGGCTCGTCCGCCCTGGTGGTAAATCCGCCGTTGCGGCCGATTATACTGGCGGCATAGGTCGCTGCGGCGATCACCGATGGCTCTTCCACGGACATCGGCATATGAACTGTTTGTCCGTCTATGATGAAATTCCGGGCCAGGCCCATGGGTACCGGCATGAAACCGATGGCGGTCTCCACCATCACATCCGCAAGGTCCAGGAGCTCGGCCTCCTGACCGCTGGCGGCGAAATCTTCAGCGTCCAGATTCAGGGACGGATCGGCGGCCAGCAGTTCCCGGCGCCGGTGGATGCCGTATTTTCGGAATTTCCGATCTTCGAGCACGTTCTCA
>CAWZYW010000013.1:0-14077 GCA_963966255.1 uncultured Salinispira sp.
GTGATGACCCCTCACATCCCGGTTGGACAGACCGAGGAACATCGATCGGGCTGAAAAGGGGGACCGCCGGTCATGTTCGAGGATGATCAGTTCCTCATCCGATGCGTCGGGGTAAATTATTTCCTCAGCCTCTTTTTCGACGCTCACCACGACCCGTCGCTTATCCGTGAGCAAACGGCTTACTATGCTACGGGTCAACGGCGCCTGGTTTCCAGTTATCAGAAGGGTTTCATCCATGGTATGTTGAGTCTATCTTTTGCCATATGCGGGGTCAAGAGAAAACGGATGTTTGGGAGATACGCATGAGAGTCGCCATTGGCCAGATCAATGTAAAAATCGCCGATTTCAAGGGCAATACGGAAAAAATCATCGAGTTCGCAACACAGGCGGAGGAACAGGGAGCTGAAATCATCGTATTTCCTGAACTGGCGCTTTGCGGATATCCCCCCATGGATCTCCTCGATCATCCCGCGTTTTTACAGGAGAATCTCCAGGCGCTGCGCACCCTCCAACACGGTCTGCCTGGCTCCATCGCGACGGTGGTGGGATATGTGGAAAAGAATCCGGGACTGAGCGGCAAACCCCTGCAGAACTGCGCCGCGGTTATCCACGGGGGAACCATCGTGCATCGGCAGTCGAAGACCCTTCTGCCCACCTACGACGTATTCGACGAGTCCCGTTACTTCGAACCCGCCGCCCGGCGTACGGTCTGGGATTTCAACGGCACAAGAATCGGCATCGCCATCTGCGAGGATATGTGGTGGGAGAACGAAGACGCGCGGAATCTGCGCTATCCCGTCGATCCCGTCACCGAGCTTCTGGATGCCGGTGCCCGCCTGCTCCTGGTGCCGTCGGCAAGTCCGTTTCACGCAGGCAAGCTCGAGACCCGTATGCGGCTGATGCGCGACATCGGCCGTTCCAGCGCCGTACCGGTGGTCTATGCCAATCTCGCGGGGGCCAATGACAACCTCATTTTCGACGGACGGTCCCTTATCTCCGATGCGGCCGGTGATATCCACGTCATCGGCGGCGACTTTGCCGAAGATCTGGTGGTCAGCGATGTTCCGGAGCGCGGAAATCAGATACGCCCCGCGCCGGAAAAATACCGGGAAATAGAGCAGGCCCTGCATCTGGGCATCAGCGATTATCTGGAGAAGACCGGATTTCAGCGGGTTCATCTGGGACTCTCCGGCGGAGTCGACTCGGCCCTGGTTCTCACCCTGGCGGTCCACGCCCTGGGGCCCGAAAAGGTGGAGGCGTTTATGCTCCCGAGCCAGTACTCATCATCGGGAAGCATCACAGACTCGGAAAAACTCTGTGAAAATCTGGGAATCGAAGCGAGGAGCATTTCCATCAAGCCGCTGTACGATGCCTTCGAAAGCGCCCTCGAACCCCACTTCCGGGGCACAGAACCTGGTCTGGCCGAAGAGAACATTCAGGCGAGGATTCGAGGCAATCTGCTGATGGCCTATTCGAACAAATACGCGAGCCTGGTTCTGACCACCGGGAACAAATCCGAGCTCGGCGTCGGGTACTGTACCCTGTACGGCGATATGGCCGGGTCGCTGGCGGTGATCGGGGATCTTTTCAAGACCGAAGTATATGAGCTGTGCCGATACATAAATCGGAACGGTGAGGTAATCCCCGAAACGATCCTCACCAAGGCCCCGTCGGCCGAACTGCGCCCCGATCAGAAAGACCAGGACAGTCTTCCGGACTACGAAATCCTCGATGAAATCCTCAAACAGTACCTGATAAAAGGTTACACCGCCCGGGAACTGGTGGCGGGGGGCATGGATCCCGAACTTGTGCAACAAGTCATCGGTCTGGTGGCCCGGTCGGAATACAAGCGGCGCCAGGCCCCCCCGGTGCTCAAGGTATCGCCCAAGGCCTTCGGAACCGGCCGCCGGGTTCCAATCGCCCGGAATATGTACGAAAGGGAGCTGCCCCGGGCCTAATATCGCGCCCGAGTGATTGTTCTTGCGAATTCCCCGCTTGCCGGGTTAGTATGAAGCCGATTTTTGGTTCTAAAATCCGATACGGGAAAACTATATGGAAGCCGCCGCCAATAAAGCAGCCATCGATATCCCAATGCGCGTCATTTTCACCGATGACGGGGTGGGGTATTTTACCCGCAGCGGCAAAAAGATAAACCGTTTCAAATTGTCCGACGGCGTGGAAGAATACGGAATCCACGTGGTTGATTTCAGTCCCCAGACCATTCAGCGCATGCAGCTGTTCGGCTATATCAGCAAACTCGAACTGCCCCTGACCGATGTGGTCTCCAAACGCCGGGAAATCATTGATCTTATCAAACTCATGACCTACGGCATGCTGTATCGCCAGTTCAACACCCTTCTTTTTGAGCAGGTCGTCGAATCAGAGATGATCATCAACTACAATCGGCACAACATCAAAAATCCCATCGATTACCGGACCAAAATAAACCAAAACGTCCTCACCAACTTTTTTCAGAAGAACGCCGCCGCAGTGACGGAAATCAAAACCCTCATGGCGAAACCCGTGCTAAAGCGGATCGAAAGCAGCGACAGCCTGCAACATCAGGAAAAAGTGCAGCAATCGAATCTGGCGCGAAAATATCTGGACAACCTCGATCAGCTGATCTATTTCATACTGACCATACACCGGGGATCCACGGGATATTTCGAGCTGATTCGGGCCGGTCAGCGCCTGCTCTCCCAATTCATGGATAAGGCCAGCATCCCCGAGTATCTGGCTTTGATGCAAGTCGAGCTGCTGATGAACATGGCGATGACCGATAACCGCAGTCCGGCTCTGAAAAAACTTCTGGAAGACGACAATATCTACATCCTGCTCCGGTTGAGCAAAAAACGTCATGAAAAAGGTGACCGGGCGCGAATGCACTTCATGATCTCGAATCAGAAATCCGGCTTTGAAGACATGAAGCAGAAAATCAACAACCGCATCACCACAAATATTTCCGGAAAAAGCCTGAAAGACTTCTATGAAGGATCGCAGGAAGTCGCGGACAACATGAATCTCGGCCTGTATTATCTTTCCTACCTGAACGAAGCCTGCAAGAAAGTCCATATCAACTTCGAAAGCTTCGTGAATCGCAGCGAAGCCGGCACCACCACCACCATTCATATCATCCTGACCATCTGATTCGCCAAGTTCCCCGGGGATTCGCCTCACTCCGCTTTGTGTATCTTGAATTTCATTCAGGAATACAGTATCTTTGAACGGAAGTTCAAAATTTTTGGGGACGGCATGGCCAGACAACAAGACGAGGAAAAACGGGTAAAGATCCTCCAGGCGGCGATCGTAGCCTTCGGTGATCAGGGTTTCACGAACACCACCATGAAGGATATCGCAATCGCCTCGGGAATCGCCCCGGGCTCCATATATACCTATTTCAAGGATAAGGAAGTCCTGTTCATTTCAGCGGTAAACGCCGTATGGAAAAAGTTCTATAGGCAGCTGAACGCGATTCTCCAGTCCGACGTGAATATTGAGCAACGGGTCACCGACATAACCGATTACGGCTTTGATATTCTGAAAGAACTTCATCCCCTGGTCAGGGGCATGTATCAGGAAGCGAACCGACTGAACCTGTTCCGGAAAAATCTGGTACGGGTGAGCAATCAGCTCTCAGCCCTGTTCGACATTCCCGAGGCGCAAATATATCCCCTGGCGAAAATGGATGCCGAATCCCGGGCCTATCTTTTAAAACTCTGGATATCCGGTATCCTATTCACATTCTCATCGGTTTCCAGCACCAGGCTGAAAGATGAAATCAGCAAGATGAAAACCCTTATCGCCGCAGGCCTGACTCCCGAACCCCGGGAATGAGGGCGGACGGAACGGAAAGCCCCACAGCTTGATTTTTTCCTCCTCCGGAGCGTAGAATGATCCGGTGCAGGGATTACAGCGCCTCGAAAAGCTGCGACACGAGCTCAGAACCTACCTCAACCACATCATCGGTTATTCAGAGATCCTGAAAACCGACGCCCTGGAATACGGTCGGGGCTCTTATCTGGGCGGTCTTGAAAGCATCAGTTCCAAAGCCGACAAGGTACGTCGGCTTATCAGCTTCTTCCTCGACGCGGAGACCGACTACCTGGATATGGCCACCAGCGAGGACGTGAAGAAAGCCTTCTTCGTACCGCTGATGCAGATCATCACCGACGCACGGCGACTGACGGTTCAGTTCAAGCGGGACGACCCGTCGTTCGTTCACGACGGGGAACAGATCCTCAATGTGGCGAATCAGATGCTGCAGCTGGTTGAAGAGGAAATCATCGACATCCAGCTGGAGGAGCTGTACGAAAATCAGGAAGGCACCGAGCCCTCCCTGCCCACCGTCACCTCCAGCCGGGAATCCGACGGGGAGGAGATCCCCGACTTCAAGGAATTCGAGGTGGAGGAGGATTTCCAGGGTGATAAAGCCCGCAATCCCGGGGAGATTCTCTTGGTCGATGACTCCTCTCCGTCGCGCATCCTCATCGGCCGGCATCTGACGGCTTTGGGTCACCAGATCCGGGAAGCGGAATCCGGAGAACAAGGCCTTGAAATGCTCAACGAATTCCGACCGGATCTGATAATTCTCGATGTGCTGATGCCAGATATGACCGGCTACCAGGTGCTTCGGGAACTCAAACGCAACGAACGGACCAGGGATATCCCGGTCATCATGCTCTCGGCGGTGCAGAACAGCGAAAGCATTGCCCAATGCATAAAAATGGGCGCGGAAGATTATCTGCCGAAGGATTACGAGCCTTCCATCCTGAAAGCGCGGATCGACGCGAGCATCGAAAAGACCCGACTGCACCAGGAGCAGGCCCGATACACCGAAGCCCTCATCCTGAGCCAGGACGCCCTGGCGGCGGAACTGCGGGAAGCGGCGAATTACATCACGAATCAGCTTCCCCAGCCTCTGGAAGGCGATATCCGCAGTCAGCGGTATTTCAAACCTTCGGCGCAGTTGGGCGGGGATTTTTTCAATCATTTCTGGCTCGACGCGGAAAATCTCTGCATCTTCCTGCTTGACGCCAGCGGGCATGGTATCCGATCGGCCCTGCTGGCCATCAGCATTTCCCACCTGCTCGGCACCAGAAGCCTTCCGGGGACCAGCTTTACCAATCCCGAATCTGTTCTCAGGAATCTGAACCGCAACTTCCAGATAGAGGATGAGAGCTCGAGTTTTTTTACCATATGGTATGGCGTCTACAATCGGCGGGAGAAAAAGCTGCGATACTCCAGCGCCGGAGCCGCTCCGGCGGTACTTATGAGGGCCGGAAGCAATAAACCGAGCCTTCTTGACAGTGAAGACATCATCATCGGCGCTCTTGAGGACAGCGAGTACGAACAGCTTGAACTTGATGTCGCCGACGGCGACCGCCTGTTTCTGTTCAGCGACGGAATTTTCGAGGTTATCCGCAGCAACGGAAAGATGCTGGGTCTCGAAGAGTTCGTCGAACTGGTGACCCTCACTCCAGGAAATATCGACGAGGATATTCCGCAGATCATGACCCAGATCGAAGCCCTTTCCGCTGCCGAAACCTTCGATGATGACGTGAGCTTACTGGAGATCAGCTTTTAGGCTTTTTTTTCGTCCCGCCTTCGGCTTTCTTTGATCCTGCGCTTCCGGTTTTTTGAGTTCCCCGGCTCTTTGCGGTTGTGGCGGTTTTCGCCGAACCCTTGGAGACGTCCTTTTTCGGAGGCATTAGCTTGTTCACCTGATATCCGCTCTTTTCCATTTTTCCCAACCAGTTGCTGGAGCGGCTCCAGGCCTTCTTGACCAGCGCTGCCGAAAGTGTGTTTGCGGTGATGAGGTGAAAACAACCGGCCCACCAGCAGAAATCTTCAAATGATTCCTTGTTGAACCAGATCTGACCATTGAAATAATTGGACCCGATGGCATCCTGCACCGTCTGCTGACGCAATGCTTCCCGGAGATCCTCCGTACTGATTTTCGATCCTGTGCCGGACCAAATTTCATAGGTTTCCAGCCAGCGGAACGTAGTTGATACTCCGGGATCGAATCCCAGACTTTCGATTATCTTGGATTCGAGATACCACTCTTCATCGTAGCGCTCCAGGCTATGGAGGATCAGGAAGCTGAGCATCCGGGCCTCGGTACTGTATTCTCCATGGACCGGCTTGAGGAAGTAGGCGAATTCTTCCGCTCCGTCCTGCTGCTCTTCCAGCTCCATTAGCTTGGAAATATTGTCTATACCCTGTGTAAAAGTTGCGGTTGACTTGTTGGCAAATTCTGGATCATCGGTGAAATCAACCACCGATTCAACAAATGTCCGAAAGTTATCCACAAAATATGCACGCTGTTTCGGCGTTTTCTTACCACCTTTCCTCAGGTAATCCACAAATGCATCCACATATTTTTCAGTGAAATAGTCGCTGAATGCATCATATACGGGCTTTAAAACGATGTCCCGGATTGCCTGGGCTATATCTTTTACGCCGCGGCCTTCAAGGCGGTCGTGCAGCTGCCGGTAATGATGAAACTGGTTATCCCAGACCTCGTGTATATCCAGGAACACCTGGGCCTCATAACCGCTTAATGAGATAAACAGTCCATCGTTGTGGATGTCGCTGGATTTCCGAATGTACCAGAGGCCAGTCTTCGCTTCCCGGAACAGCATCCAGGCGTTTTCCGCATCATGAAGCTTCAGGGCGTGCGCCAGATTGCTTCTCCGCGATTCCTTTTTACCGCCGACGGTTTTTTCTACAAACCCTGCAGATTCATTGAGATATCCGGAGGTCTGTTCGAAGCTGTTGTTGTATGCAACCAGGGCGCATTCCAGAGACGTGGCGTTGGAATAGGCGAATACGTTCTCGTTTACCCCGTGATCAGTGTAGAAATCAAAAAGATAGAAGTGCTCGACACCGGAGAACAAATAGCGTTTTTTCATCAGCGGAAAAATTTCCCGTTCGTGACGCTCAACGAGCCACTGATTCGGCTTTTCATCCTTGTAGGCCCGCTGGAATTCCATCCCGTACTTTTCCGTATAGCCTTCCACCTGGCCGTGACCGATCATCGGCAGACCGGGCATGGTCACCATAAGGGTACAGACACCGAAGTATTTATCGCCGTCACCGAACTGGGCGATGGCCGTATCCTCATCGGGATTATTCATGAAATTCACAAAGCGCTTGAGAATATCCTTGTCGAATTCGATGGTATTCTTGATGGTCTGGCGATATTTGGCGTTGTCCTCGTTTTTCAACATGTTCATAAATGCGGAATTGTAGACCCGATGCATTCCCAGGGTCCTGACGAAATATCCTTCCATCATCCAGAACGCTTCAGCCAGAAGCAGGGTGTCCGGCGCTTCCTCAGCGACACGGTCGACCACCTCCCGCCAGAATTCCTGGGGCATGAGCTTGTTGAAGTCCGCCCAGCTCAGACCGTGCTCCGCCCTGCTGGCGATATCGCCGCCGCTCCCCGGCTCGGGGAACCAGAGACGGTGAATGTGTTTTTTCGCCAGGGTCATTGCGGCATCGAAACGGATGATGGGGAAATTCCTGGCGACGTGAATAATGGTCTGTATCACCGCCTCCCTGACCTCGGGCAGCAGGTAATTTAGCTGCGCGGTGTCGTTCCAGGGCATATGGGTCCCATCGTTGCCGTGGTAAATATAGCGGGTGTCCCCGCTGCCGAAATCCACCCGCTTGAAGACCACCGAAGCGTCGCTCTGGTCGTAATAGTGATCCTCCAGATAGATGCCGATGCCGGGATTGGAAGAAAGATTATCGCTGTTGAAGCTGTATGAAGAATAGGGGGGATAGTCGAGCTGGATATACCAGTCAGGATGTTGATGGACCCATTCGCTGTCGATTCCCGTGTGATTGGGAACCATATCCGATGCGAGGCGGATTCCCCGGCGCGCGCAGCGCTCACGCAGCTGATTCAGGGCATCCCACCCGCCGATGGCCCATGCGATTTCGCTGTTGTACAGGGCGTAAGCCGAAGCCGCCGCATCGGGATTGCCGCAGCGGTGCTTGATCTGCCGCGAGGCGTCGCTCCGTTCCCAGAGGCCGATGAGCCAGAGCGAATTGAAGCCCCTGTGGGCCATCATATCCAGTTCCTCGTCGGGAATCTGGTCGAGGGTCCGAATTTCCCTGCCGTATTGCTTGCTCAGCTGGTCAAGCCACACCAGGGTGCTTTTCGCCAGAAGAACCACATTGGGCATCCAGTCGGAATCCGCGGAAAAACGCTCGTACTCTTCCAGACCATCGTAGTTGAACGGGTCCATGTCGCCTTTGAAAAATCCGGCGTTCTTTCGGGCGGCGAACGCGTTGACTTCATTGAGATAATCAATGGCCCTGAGCAATTTCAGGAACAGATCGCCGAGTATGTATCCCCAACGATCCCGGATGTATTCCAGCTGCCGCTGGAGAGAATCCGGATACAGCAGGGCCGGGCTCCGCATCATGCTGTAGAGATCCTGGCTGTCAGGGCCGAATACCGGCATTTCGCTGAAAAACGACCGGATCTCCTCCATGATCAACAGATACGCGCTATGCTGCCTCAGGGGGGCATCGTCTATCAGCGTTTTGCCCGGCGAGTATCCGGGATTTTCGTTGCTCAGATGGAGCATCAGCAATTCTTCAAGGGCGATTTCGTATCCGGTTTCGCCGTCATGGTTATCGTTCAGATACTGCTGGGCGGTTTTCGCACCGCGATAGACTTCGCTGGGTGGGAAGAGTTCGGTGAAATGATCCAGGGTGGTATTCAGGCGGTTTTCTCCCACCCGCTCGACAAGGCGTTCATAAAGCTGGGACAACAGGGCCTGCCCGATCTGGTCACGATACTGGGACATCAGAATGTGGAAAGCCTCGTCGATGAGGCCCATGGCATACAAATCCTCGCTGCGCAAAAGGTCCATATCACCGTCGGATTGGAGAAGCTTAATGCATCGCCGGGCCGCTGCCAGGTCCGCGAACACCAGCGTACCCCTCGAGGAAAACAACGATTCCTGGATGTTATATTTGTCACGGGCATGTCTGATGATGTGAAATTCGCGTAAAGCGCTCATATTGTCTCCCTTCCGGCACAAATCGGAATCAGTATGACAGGGTCTATGCTGGTACCTGCATTGTAACCCCTGCGGCGGAAATCTGCATCAAGGGCTTTTCCTTCTCCGCTCCTCGCTGAGTTCGGCGATGAGCGATGAGAAGTCATTGTTTTTTTTCAGATCTTCCAGAGTCATGGGTATGCGGTAAGACCAGTTGCGCTCCTGGACCGTTCCCGGAATGTTCACACGCTCGGAGCGGGAATCTTCCACCCGGTAGTTATCGTCCAGCGCGAAGAAATCCTGGATCTGAAATACGGCGATGGCTGACCCGGCATCGAGAAGGCGACGGATCACGGTGCGGGCTGTCCCGGCGCTGTAATCAGGAGGGCAGGCCCCAGGGATGCCCAGGCTGGCCCAGAAGTCTTCACTGCCGTCTTCGTATTCCCACCACTCCCTCAAGGTGCTGGTGTCGTGAACCGAGGGGGCGCATACCGACAGGAATGGGTACTCCACATGGGGAATGTACGGATCCCCCGGCTGTCCCCAGCGTCGGGCCCATCGGGGTATTTTCAATCCAAGAATTCCCAGCCGTTCCAGAACCCGGGGAACGCAATCGGGAACCACCCCGAGGTCTTCGGCGCAGGTCAGCATCGGGACGGTGTTGCGCATAAACGTCAGCAGTTCCTCTCCGTGGCGTTCCCAGAGCTGCTCGCTTTCCCAACCCCTCCGGCTGACCAGTTCCTCCAGGAGATGCTTTTCCTGGTCTGACAGATCCTGATAGCGGCTGCAGTTCCGATACGTCCAGCTGGCGGCGAATACATCGTCCTCCACGGCGATAAACGCACGATCCCGATAGAGCTGGAGCAGCTGGTTTTTCATTCGGTCCTCGAAAGGTTGCTCCAGAATTGCCCGCTCGCCGTCGATTTCATCCCGGAACAGGTACAGATCCTCATTCCCGAGCTTGCGGAAACAACGGGCTATCACTTCTATGGCTGCGGATCCGAAGGCGTTGTGAATCTGATGCCCCCTCAGATGGGGCTCGGCCAGCCAGGTGATCCGACCGTCGTCGAAACCCATACCGTGGAGCTCGTGCCGGTGGATGAGCTGTGAGGGATTGAAGTACCCGAGGATGCCTTCCTTCTGACGCTGGGGAACCGACCAGATCCGGAAAAATCCGAGAACATGGTCGATGCGGTAGGCTTCGTAAAATTTCTCGGCCTGCTGCAGCCGGAGCTTCCACCAGTCGTAATCCCGCTCCTTGAGCCGTTCCCAGTTGTAAATGGGAAAGCCCCAGTTCTGGCCCAGCTCAGCGAACATGTCCGGCGGAGCTCCGGCGCGCAGTTCAAGGTGGAAAATATCCCGATGGGCCCACACGTCAGCGCTGTCCTCGTTCATGAGTATCGGGATATCCCCCTTCAGGGTGATCCCCATTTTTTCCAGTGCCTTCGCAGCCTTTACGAACTGCTGCTCCAGGCGGAATTGCAGCCATGCGTAGAAGTGATTGTATTCTTCGTAATGTCCGGCGCTCCAAAGCCTGGAAATCGCATCCGGGGAAATATCACGATGCTCCGGCCATTCCTGCCAGGATCGGTACTCGTTCTGCTGCTTGATGCTTCGGAAAACCGCGTATTCTTTCACCCATGCATTGTTCTTCATCCATTTTCCAAACGCTGCGTCGCCCTGGATGGCTTCCCGTTCGGCTTGGAAAATTCGATGGAGGATGGCCAGCTTCTGCTCCAGTACCTCGTGATATAAAAGCCGGGGATTCTTTTCCAGTTTTTTAAGCGTCTTTATTGCCTTGTCGATGTCGTCCCGCTTACCCGCGAGGTCCTTGTACTCCGGAAGTTCGGATATCCTCACAAACAGGGGGTGCAGGGCATACGCGCTGAGGGCAGAATACGGGGACGGATCGCTGCCGGTGTCATTCACCGGGAGCAGCTGTATCAGGTCGAGCCCGGCGTCTGCACACCATTTGCCCATTTCTATCAGGTCCAGAAACTCCCCGGTTCCCAGGGATTTCTTGGTTTTAAGTGAGAAAACCGGTACCAGAACACCAGTCTTATAACGATCTAATTCGGAAAATTGCATGGTAAACCTCAAATTTCAGCGATGTTTTTGTTTTGCGGTACTCATTTAATCTTAACAGATCGCGGGCTGAGGTGCGAGGCCAATTTCCTGACCTTCCGCATCGTAAAAAATTCTGATACGCTTCATGGATCATGAAAGTTCTTCATATCGGCTGGATACTGCCTGCCGTTTTTATATTGACCGGGTGCCTGAGCAGCACGGCGTATGGCGAGGGCCGAAGGCCCGCCGGAGACCAGGTACCGAGTACCGCTGATGAAGCCTCCTCTGAGGTTTCCTACGAGACCGAGGCTTCGGCGGAGTCTTCCGAGCCGACGGCGGAAACGTCAGAACCCATCAGGGTCCCCCAGCATATCAGCTACGCCGGACGGGATTACCTGTATCTGAGCAATGACGCCGGCGCCACCTGGCGTCAGCTGGATATCAAACCGGAGATTTCCGACGCCACGTACATCACCGCTTCGGCGATCCATCCAGGCGACCCGGATTTTCTGGTGGTTGGAACCAGCTACTACGGCCTGTTCGCCTCCCGGGACGGCGGTCAAAGCTGGACCGACCTGGATCCCCAGTCCGCTCTACGGCCGATTTACCAGGGTCTTGGGTTTTACAACGAAATCAGCGGGCTTTTATTCTCACCCGACGGGGAATCCCTGTATATCCGCACCGGATTCGGCGGGGGCACCTTCAGCTTCGATCTCAGCAACCGTTCCCTCGAATCCTATAATCCGGCGATACTCGATGCGGAATCGGCATACGAATCCCTGCCAGGTTACGCAGAATACTATCGCTCAGTAATCGAAGGAACCGACATCTGGCCAGATGGCTTTCCCCATCCTCCTTCCGCGGTGGAAGACAATGTCCTTCCCGGGGAGTTCACCAGGGATGAGGCCTGGGCTCGGCGACGGGAACTGGCTTCCGGCAAATACGGTTTTTACATCAATGCCTGGCAGGCATCGAATCGTCTGGACTACTACGTGAATTATGCCCGGGAGATGGGGTTCAATTCGGTGGTTGTGGATTTCAAGGACGACCAGGGCCTTCTGCGCTACAACAGCGAACTGCCTGTGGCCATCGAGGCCGATACCATTCGGCCCCTGTTCGACGCCCGGGAGCTCATCTCCAAATTTCATGAGGCGGGCATATACGTAATCGGCCGCCTGGTGGTGTTCAAGGACAAGGGGCTGTATGCCTACGACAACAATCGCTACGCCCTCTGGGACGAACGGCTTAACCAGCCCTGGGGAGTCTACCGGCAACGAACCCCGGAAGCCACCGAAGAGAACCCCGAGCCCGAGCCCTATTGGGAACAGGTTGAGTTCTGGGTGGATCCCTATTCCCGCTTCGTTCGGGATTATAATATCGCCATTGCCAGGGAAATGGAGAGTCTGGGAGTGGATGAAATTCAGTTCGATTACATCCGCTTCCCTTCGGATGGTCGTCCCCAGGACATCGTCACCAGATTCCTGATGGATGAAAACGGACAACGGGCCCATGTGGATGTCAACAGCCAGCGGGTACGCATCCTGGCAACCTTCCTGTCGGAAGCCAGGGAAAATATCGGCATTCCCATCGGTACCGACGTATTCGGGTTTAATGCGTGGTCGAGGATGAGCTACCTGGGACAGGATATCGAAATGATCAGTCACTACGTCGATGTGATCTCCCCCATGTCCTATCCGAGTCATTACCCCCGGGATTTCTACCGGGAGCTGAGCTATCTGGACCGGGCCCGGCTGATCTACGAAGAGGGCACCCGGCGGACCCGTGCCATCACCGAGGATCGGGTCTTGGTACGGCAGTATGTTCAGGCTTTCCTGATCGGGTCCTTCGAATTGAGCTTCGAACAGCCCGTATACTTCGATTATTTAAATCGGCAGTTGGAAGCAAGCATTGACGGCGGCGGAAGCGGCTTCACCCTCTGGAACAACTCGGGACGTTACTACATGGTGGATCCCGTCAGGGTTCCGGAGATAATCCGCGAATCCGAAGCCCGGCGCACGGGAGAATAACTTATGAAAATACAGCAATGGGCGCAATCCATCCTCGACGAAGTACAGAAGGCCTTCCTTGGAAAGCCGGAAGTCATCGAAAAAATACTGGTTGCGGTGCTTTCCGGCGGCCATGTGCTTCTCGAGGACATACCGGGGGTGGGAAAAACCATCCTGGCCCGTGCTGTCGCCCAGAGTCTCGGCGGAAAGTTCAGCCGTATCCAGGCGACACCCGACCTGCTTCCCAGCGACATCCTGGGAGTCACGGTCTACCAGCCCGAGGAGAAAAACTTCAGGTACCGCCGGGGTCCGATCCTCTCGAACATCGTTTTGGTCGATGAAATCAACCGGGCCACGCCCCGCACCCAGAGCGCCCTGCTGGAAGCCATGGCTGAATTCCAGATATCAATCGACGGGAAGACCATTGCCCTGCCGGATCCTTTCCTGCTGATCGCCACGGAAAACCCCATCGATTTCGAAGGAACCTTTCCCCTTCCGGAAGCCCAGCGAGACCGCTTCCTGATGAGCGTAGCCATCGGATATCCCGACCGGGAAACCGAAGAGCAAATCATAATCGCCCAGCGAAAAGCCGGCCACCCAGTTGAACAGGTGCAGGCGGTGAGCAAGGCCGAGGAGATCCCGGCGCTCCGGGAAGAGGTCTATCAGGTTCACGTCGAACCGGAAATAATGAACTATCTCCTCAGTCTGGTTGACGAGACCCGCAAACATCCGCTGCTGCGGATGGGAGTCAGCCCCCGGGGGAGCCTAAGCCTTTCACGCAGCGCCCAGGCACTGGCGGCGATCCGAGGCCGAAGCTATGTGATCCCCGACGATATAAAAGAACTCTTTGTGCCGGTATGCACCCAGCGCGTGATTCTGAAACCCGAAACGCGAATGAAAGGCAAAACCGCCGAAGCGGTGCTCCGGGAGATCCTCGAGCTCACCGATGCTCCCGCCGGCGAACAGCGGGCCTGATATGGGCGC
>CAWZYW010000014.1:0-13714 GCA_963966255.1 uncultured Salinispira sp.
CAGCCTCGGTCTCGTGGGCTCGGAGATGTGTATAAGAGACAGTCGTGCTGCTCATCGACGAGCGGCCCGAAGAAGTTACCGACATGCAGCGAAATGTAAAGGCAGAGGTGATATCCTCGACCTTCGATGAGCAGGCGACCCGCCACGTGCAGTTTGCCGAGATGGTTCTCGAAAAGGCCCGGCGACTGGTGGAACACGGAAAAGACGTGGTTATCCTTCTCGATTCGATAACCCGGCTCGCTCGAGCGTATAATCAGACCGTCCCCACTTCCGGCAAAATCCTTTCCGGGGGTGTGGACTCCAACGCCCTTCACAAACCCAAGCGCTTCTTCGGTGCCGCCCGGAATATAGAAGGCGGAGGCAGCCTGACCATCGTCGCAACCGCTTTGATTGAAACCGGCAGCCGGATGGACGAAGTGATCTTTGAAGAGTTCAAGGGTACCGGTAACATGGAAGTCAATCTCGATCGGAAAATGGCAGACCGCAGGCTATTCCCCGCATTTAACATCAAGCGTTCGGGAACCCGTCGGGAGGACTTGCTGCTCTCGGAAGCCGAGCTCCAGAAAATGTGGGTGTTGCGAAAAGTAATCAACCCCATGGAAGACACCGAGGTATTGGAGCTCCTTATTGACAGAATGCGGAAATCCAAGAATAATGAGGCCTTCCTCCGGTCGATGAACTCGCCGGCTGGAGAGTAAGTTATTCTTTCCCGGGGAGTGATTTACGGCCGCGTCTCATATCGCCGCCGTATATCAGTCAACTCGAACGGTGGGGAATGACACAAAGAGAGGTTGTAAAAAAATGAGAAAGGATATTCATCCCAGTTACCGGATGGTGGCCTTCAAGGACATCGCCAGCGGCACCGTGTTCCTGAACCGGTCCACGGTGGAAACCAAGAAGACCATGAAGCACGAGGACGGCAACGAATACCCGCTCTATGAGCTGGAAATTTCTTCCGCATCCCACCCCTTCTTTACCGGCAAGCAGCAGCTGGTTGATACCGCTGGTCGGGTAGAGCGCTTCAAGAAGAAGTACAATATTAAATAAACGGCTTCGCGAATGCGTATGGAAAACCGGATCGATCTGATCCGGTTTTTTTTATATCTCCCGGTAGCGCACGCTCAGAAAACCGACAAGCAAAGCGGTCATCAGCCATGCGAACCAGTCACCGTAGCGGGTAAAGACAGTCTGGGTATCGTCCCTTCGGAAGGCAATTTCCGCCAACAGGTAATCTTCCTCGAACATAGGGATCTGAGAGAGGATCCGGCCGTCGGGTCCTATGATGCTGGTTACTCCTCCGTTGGTGGAGCGAAGCAGAATCCTCCGGTTCTCGATTGCCCGGTATCTGGCTGAAACCAGGTGCTGCATCTGGGCGGAGTTGGTTTTTGACCACGCGTTATTGGTCAAGTTCAATAGCAGATCCGCTCCCGAACGCACAAAGTACCGCGTGTTTTTTGAAAAGGAGTCTTCGAAACAGATAGGTGTCCCCAGGCTAAGGCCGTTTCCCAGGGTAAACAATCTGGTTTCATCGCCGGCTGTCCAGCCGCTGGGCGGGAGGCCGATGACCTCTTCGAGGAAACGGCTGAGCAGGGCGAAATCGCTGAAAGGGATGTGCTCGGCGAAGGGAATCAGCTGGACCTTGCCATACTCACCCAACAACCGACCCCGTTCATCGATGTGTATGCTGCCGTTGTATACTATCAGCGGATCGATACTTTTATATATCGGTGCTCCGGTGATCAGTTCCATGGAGCTGAACGCCAGGAAATCCCTGAGGCTGATCGGCGACGGGTTTCGATCGTAGTAGCGGTTTCCGGGCTGGTAAGGATAGCGGAGACTGGTCTCGCTCCAGGCGATAAGGTCGGGGGTGCCGCTGTACCGGGAGGAAGACTCGAGAATGCCCTCCAGGCTGAGATCGATGGCGGTACGCAGACCTTCGTTGGGATCGGCGGCGGCCCAGCTGTCCACATTCTGCTGAACCAGGAGAACCCGAAGGCGCTCGAGGCTGGGGTCCGCCGGTGCGGCCGGAGAATCATCACCGGGATCATTCACAAGAAATGCCGCTCCGCTGTAATCCGCGATACGAAGGGCACCGTAGACGGCGAAGAGCAGTATCAACGCCACCGAAGCGAAGCGGTAGCCCCATGCGGGGTTCGAAAGCCGCGGCGGGATGTTCGGATCGTGGATCAGTTCTCCCGCGGCCCCCTGAAACAGGAATACGGCAAAGCTGATTAGGTACACCCCCCCGAAATCCGCTACCTGATTAAATAGGAGAATTTCGTGAAACGGAAACGCAGCCAGATTCCAGGGAAACGCCAGGTAGCCGCGACTCTTGAAAAATTCGAATGCAGTCCAGGCTACGGCGAATATGATCGGCCCGTGATTTTGTGCGAATAGCGCCCGGGGCGAATCAGCCGGGACCCGGGGCGTTTCCGGGTTTATTTGGGAGCCGCCGGATATCCCATCACCCATAGGCGCCGATGGAGCCAGGAGGTGGTACATCAGCCTGAAAAACGCGCGGTGGAAAATTACGTAGGCCAGGCTAACCCCGCTGAGAGTCCAGAGTGAAAATTCCCCGAAATTGCTCAACCAGAAATATGAGCTCAGGGTCGTGGCTACCCCGTACAGTGCTCCCGCCCAACCGGCTATCCGCATGTCCGGAAGATATCTTCGGAACAGAAGATACAGCGGCAGATAGTTGACAAGCCCGAAAACCCAGTTTCCCGAGAGGAATATTTCATTGGGCTGGGCAAGCCAGTTCAACGCGGCGGCAAGAAGCACCAGGAAAATAATCTCTACTAACGGCATCCTTCGAAATCGCATAACTCCTGAGAACATAACAGAAAAACGAGTTTTAATTGATACCTTTCTGATAATCGGGTAGTATAAATTTGACCCAGGGGGATCAGTGGACCGGGATTATCAGGCCTTACACCTACAGGAATTCGAACAGGACCCTGAAATCATTGTGTCCGCCCCCGGTATTGCCAACCTCATGGGAGAACATACCGAGTTCGCCGAAGGTCACGCACTCTCCCTGGCGCTTCCGTTTCGAATGTACGTTCTGCTCTCGCGCCGCGATGATCACAGTTTTAAGTTTTTCGCACCGGATCTGGATGAGCGCAAGAAGTGCAGCCTGACCAATTTGAAATACAAGCGGGAAGACCGCTGGGCGAATTATATAAAGGGTTCGATTTACGGCCTGCAGAACATGGGCTGTCCCATCGAGGGGATGAACATCACCGTAGGAGGTGATGTGCCGAGGAGTATCGGCCTCGGCAGTTCGGCGGCCATCGTGGTGGCTGCGACCCGGGCCATCGCCGAGCTGGAAAACTTCGAGCTTACCGAATTGCAGCTTCTCCAGTGTGCCCACCAGGCGGAGACCGCGTTCCTCCAGGAAGATACCGGATTGCTTCCGCACCTGGCTTGCTATCACGCGAAAGCCGGGCATCTCAGCCTGATTGACACCCACACTCTTGAGATCGCCTACCTCCCATTCGCTCCGGATGACAGCCAGTTACTGCTCATAGACACCCGGGTGCCTTCCCAGGAAGTGGAGGAGGACCGGGAGGAGCGTATCGAACTGACCAACGAATGCATGCTCCAGTTGAAAGAAAAGCTTGGCGGCCGGGATTACCGGCATCTCAGTCCCGGAGAAATTCGCCAGAGCCTGGGCATACTTCCCGAATCCCGGCGACGGATTTGCATTCATGTGGCCCAGGAATATCACCGGGTGACAGACGTGAGGGAGTTTATCGCCGGCGGTGACTTTGTCCATCTGGGCAAAGAAATGCTTCGGAGCCATGAAGGGCTGCGCGATCTCATGGAGGTCTCCGTTCCGGAGATCGACTGGATCGTAAAACGGGGTACCGAGATGGAAGGCATCCTCGGATCCCGGCTCAGCGGAAGGGGTTTCGGAGGCTGCGTTCTTGTCCTGATCCGGCGCGACGCCCTGGAGTCGTATCGGGAAAAAATGGAAGAGTACGAACGGATTTTCGGTTTCCATCCGCATATTTACCCCATCAGCCCGGGAGACGGAACCCGACGGGAACTCTAAGGAAGCTATGCGAATACTGTTAACAAATGATGACGGAATCAGCAGCAAGGGTCTTCAGGTATTGAAGGAAGAGCTGGAACGCTCCCGTCCGGAAGCAGATATCTGGATAGTCGCACCTGACGGACAACGCAGCGGCCAATCTCATTCCATCACCATGAAAGATCCTATCCGGTCGCGCCGCATCGCTCATCAGCAATACCATATTTCCGGAAGCCCGGCTGACTGCGTTACCACGGCGCTTATGGGGCTCATGGAAGCTCCGCCGGATTTGATTATATCAGGAATTAACTACGGCCCTAATCTCGGAACCGATCTGACCTATTCGGGAACCGCGGCAGCGGCCAGGCAAGGCACGTATAAAGGCATCCCTTCGGTGGCGGTGAGTCTGGTCTCCACTTCGCCGCCCTATGAATTCCGACCCCTCGCCAGGATGGTTTCGAAAAATCTGGAGCGCTTTATCGAATTATGGGATGAGCGGCACTTCATCAATATCAATGGGCCGGGACATGACAGTGGGGAAGTGCGGATCACGCACCCATGCCGGAGGGTATATCATGATCGTCTCGAATCCTTCGAATCTCCCGGCGGAGACCAATACTGGTTTCTCACCGGATACCCGGATGAAAGCTTCGTTGATCCCGGATCTGATCTGGAGGCGATACTCTCAGGATCGATATCCATCAGCCCGATTCATGTGCATCCGGTGAATATATCGATTGATGAGCGGTATAAAAACGCCGATTTTCAAGTATAGACATGAAAAAGGGAATAGAGCTTTACGAGAACGGAAAATACAAAGAAGCCCTCCGTCATTTTCGCAGCCTTCAGGTGGATGAAGATAGCTATGCCGAGGTGTCGTACTACCTGGGTCTCTGTTATGCCCAGCTGGAGCAGTTTGATGAAGCGCTGATATATCTCGACCAGGTCGTCGCTGCCGCCGAAGATTTTGCCCAGGTGTATCAAAGCAGGATGCTTATCGGATACATCTACGCAAATACCGGACGGTACCGGCTGGCGGAGTATGAATTCCAGCACTTGCTGGACGAAGGCTATGACAGTTCCAAGGTTCATGCCGCCCTGGGCTACATTCTGTATAAACAGGGAAATATTCCCGCCAGCATCAAGAACCTGGAAGAAGCACTTTCCATCAGCGCGGAAAATGCCACGGCCCTGAATTCCCTGGCCTTTATCATGGCAGATGAGGGTATTCAGTTGCCGAAGGCGAAGGAATATGTTCGTCGGGCCCTGGAATTGCGCCCCGATCATCCTGCGTACCTGGATACATTCGGCTGGATACTCTATAAAACCGGGGATCTGGTCAATGCTGAGCGGGTTCTGCGCCGGGCCCGGGAGCTTTCGTCTGACGAGGCGGAAATCCGTGAACACCTTGATCAGGTCAAAAAAGCTGGTATGATTGATATATGATCATCCACCGACCCGCGCATAATCATTCAGAACGCCTTTGTGGCTTCGCGCTGATGCGCAGCCTGACCGTGCTGCTTCTGCTTCTGCTTTCTCTTGACATCGCCGCCCAGGTGGATTTCAACGCCCTCAACGCTGAAGAAGCGTTTCGTGAAGGGGTGGTCCGCTTTCATCGGGCCAGTTACAACGAAGCGATTTTGAATTTTCAACGCTCACTCAGTTTCGTTCCCGATGATCCCCAGGTTCGCGAATGGCTCGGCCGAGCCTATTATTTTTCGGGATTTGAGCAGGCTGCTCTCAATGAGTGGCAGCGTCTGGAAGATCAGGGCCAGGCGCCGCCATACCTGCGTGCATTTATCGACCATATGCTTGCCCGGCAGAGTCTCGCCGAAGAATTGCAGGAGGACCGCCAGTTCCTGGTGGTCGAACAGTTTGAAGCGGAAGAATATGTGAACACCATGCGCTTTCCGGGAGGGATTATTCCCGACGGGCGGGGACGGATAATCCTGAACTCCTTCGGCAGCAATAATCTCGGGCTCATTAATCAGAGCGGACGCCTGCTGGTAAATTTGAATGGCGGATTCTCGCCCCTTTCGGGCCCCTTCGACAGTGCCCGGCATGGGGAGGAGTTGTTCGTAACCAATTTTCTCGGTGACTTTATCAGTGTCCTCGATCTTGAGGGAGATACCATCCGGCAGTTCGGTGAATCTGGGATAGGGCCCGGTCAGCTCCTGGGTCCCCAGTATATCAGCGTATCCGATGAGCCGGCGGTATACGTCAGCGATTTCGGAAATCAGAGAGTGGTGAAGTATACCCCCGAAGGTCAGTATCTCTTTCACTTCGGAGAGCCGGCGGCTTTCCGGCGGGGCGCTTCTTCGACCGGATTTCCGGGCTTCACCCGGATAGCCGGTCTCTCGGCGAGTTCCGGGGGAATCTATGTCGGGGATAACATCGACGATCAAGCCTTGATTTACCACTTCGACCCCAGCGGCAATCTTCTGGAACGTTTCGAACTTCCCGGCGTGTCCGACCTCGAGGATATTTCTCCGGGTCTGGAAGGCCGGTTGCTTCTTACCAGCCGAAGGGCGGTATATTCCTTCGATCCGGTGAATCTGCTTCTTCGGCCCCTTCATCGTGCCGGCGACCGGGACAACGCCCAGTACGTTTCCGCCGCATACGATGATAATCGGAATCTTCTGATCAGTGATTTTCGAAACAGCCGGGTGCTTTACCTCTCCCGTCTTTCCGGCCTCTACTCGGGCTATCAGGTTGAAATCCTGCGGGTCGAAGCCGCTGATTTTCCCCGGGTGCTGGTGGAGGTTTCGGTTCGAGATATCCTCGGAAACGATGTGTTAGGACTTGAGGAAGAGAATTTCGTCCTGACTGAGGAAGGCCTGGAATTTGAAAACTGGCAGCTTGACTACAGCGGTTCTTTTGATGAATTCACCACTGCAGCCATGATTATCGAAGCTTCGGAGCGCTGGCAGGACGACGGTTTCGCCGCGCGGCAGCGCAACGGGGTTCAGCAGGCGCTTCAGAATCTGCCCGACCAGTCGGTTGTGAGGATATTTTCCGCCGGGCTTTCGCCGGTACTCGAGTGGAACCGGGGCGACAATGAAGCCGATGTGCCTGCAGTGCTTCGGGGAATCAGCGGCGACGGCCAATGGCGTCTGGATCAGGCGATCCGCCTCGCCGGCGATCGTTTGCTGTTGGATCAGGCGAAGAGGGAGATCCTTTTCATCGGAAGCGGAAACCTGCCGGACTGGGCTTTCGAAACCATCGGGCTGAATCAGACCCTGGCGTATCTTCGCAATAATCAGATCCGCTTCAATCTGGTGCATTCATCCACCGATCCGATTGACCCGGCGTTGAGTTATCTCATCGACCAGACCGGCGGCAATGTGTATACCCTGTTCGAGGCGGAGGGCATGGTTGAGCTCGGACAGGACTTTCTCGACCGGCGAACCGGTATTTATCTGCTGAGCACCAATTCACTGTTTGACCCTGACTTCGGAAGAAAGTATCTTCCTATTGAAGTCGAAGTATCCCACTTTACCAAAAGCGGACGGGATGAAAGCGGATACTTCGCTCCTTTAGAATTCTAAGCGATTCGGAGTGCATTCATGCCTGAGCTCGGTGGCCAGGGCGACGTCAAAGTCAAGAAAAAGACAAAGATAAAGAAACCAGACATGTACAAGGTCATCATGCTCAATGATGATTACACCACAATGGAATTCGTGGTTGAGGTTCTCATGAAGGTGTTCCGAAAGGATCCCCATGACGCCCAGCGGATCATGATTGAAATTCATGAAAAGGGCGCCGGCGATGTGGGCACCTACACCTACGATATCGCGATGAGTAAAATTCAGCAGGTCCATCGATATGCCCGGGAGAGGGAATTCCCTCTCAAGTGCCGTATCGAAAAAGCCTAAGAGGTAAGTATGAAAGTCAGCGGCGAAGTCCAGGATATATTGAACACGGCGTATCAGGAAGCCCTCAGCTGGAAACACGAGTTTCTGACGCCGGAACACGTATTATACGCGGCTCTTAATTTTCCCTATCCCCGGGAAGTAATTCTGCAATGCGGGGCTCAACCCGACGAACTGCGGGAAACCCTTCGGCAGTTCCTTGTGGACAATACCCCGGAGGTCGATAATCAGGAGCCTCTTTCTTCGGCGAGTTTCAACCATGTGTTCGAGCGGGCGGTGCTCCACAGCCATCATGTCAGCCGGGATACCATCGAGCCCGGAGACATCCTCGTTTCCCTGTTCGATGAACCGGAAAGCCATGGCCGGTACTTTCTTGAGAATGCAGGAGTGAATCGCCTCAATCTGCTTGAAGTCATCAGTCATATCCTCGGTCGGAGCGAACAGGACATGAACGGCGAAGAAGAAGACGATGATGATGAAGAGGGCTTCTACGGCGACGAAGACGAGGATAATGAATCTGATTTCAGCGCAGGATCCGCGCAGGAAGAAGGGGAAGAAGGCGTTGCCGCAGCCGCTGCCTCCGGAGGGCGGAAGAAGAAGGCCCTGAAAGCGTTCACCCGCGACCTGGTACAGTCCGCAGCGGCCGGAGAAATCGACCCGATCATCGGAAGGGATTCGGAACTCGAGCGGACCATGCAGGTGCTTATGCGGCGGATCAAGAATAATCCGGTGCTCATAGGCAAACCCGGGGTGGGTAAAACCGCCATTATCGAGGGGCTCGCGTTGGCCATCGCAGATGAAGCGGTTCCCGATCTTTTGAAAGGTTACCAGCTGCTGGCCCTCGATATGGGGGCTCTGGTTGCCGGCACCCGATACCGGGGAGATTTCGAAGAGCGCATGAAACTCCTGATGAAGGAAGTGGAGGCCGAGGAAAAGGTGATCCTCTTTATCGACGAACTTCACACCGTGGTCGGCACCGGTGCCGCCAGCGGCGGAACCATGGACGCGTCAAACATGCTGAAGCCGGCCCTGGCCTCGGGAAAAATCCGCATCGTCGGAGCCACCACCCCTGAAGAGTATCGCCGCTTTATCGAACGCGATCACGCGCTGGCCCGTCGTTTTCAGAGCATCGAAGTTGAAGAGCCCAATCAGGACGATGCCTTCGAGATCCTCAAGGGGCTCAGAAGCAGTTATGAGAATCATCATCGGGTGCGCTACAGCGACGACGCCCTGCGCCAGGCTGTGGAATTGTCGGCTCAGTACATCAATGAGCGCTATCTTCCCGACAAAGCCAACGATGTGATCGACGAGATCGGCGCCCTGATCCGTCTGAAAACCTTCAAGCTGCCCCTGGAAGAGGAGTCAGGCGAAGAAACCGACTCCCCCGTTGCGGATGATTCCGGTGAAAATGAGACCGTGGAAATCAGCGCGGACGATGAACGGCTTACCTGGCCGGAAGTCAGCGTCGAAGACATCGAATCGGTGATCTCGAAAATCGCCAGAGTTCCGCGCAAGCGGGTTTACGGCAATGAACGGAACAAACTGAAGGACCTGGCGCCTTCGATCCTCTCGGCGATTTACGGTCAGGACGAGGCGGTGAAATCGGTGGTTGAATCCATAAAGCGCAGCCGCGCCGGATTCCGGAAGGGCACCAAGCCCGTCGCCAATTTCCTTTTTGTGGGACCAACCGGCGTGGGGAAAACCGAACTGGCTCGTCAGTTGTCCGAGCAGATGGGGGTTCAGCTCCTGCGTTTCGATATGACCGAATACCAGGAGCGTCATTCGGTCAGCAGGCTCATCGGTTCTCCCCCGGGATATGTCGGATTCGAGGAAGGTGGTATGCTCACCGAGGCGGTTCGCCGCAATCCTCATGCGGTGCTTCTCCTGGACGAAGTGGAAAAGGCTCACCCGGATATCTTCAATATTCTTTTGCAGATTATGGATTATGCCACTCTTACGGATAATTCTGGCCGGAAGGCCGATTTCCGGAACATCATCCTGATTATGACGAGCAATGCAGGCGCACGGAATATCGGCAAGAGCCTGATCGGATTCGGGAATCGGGTAACCGATCGCGGAGCCATCAAGGAAGCCGTCGACCGGACCTTCAGTCCCGAATTCCGCAATCGGCTGGATAAGGTGGTGGTATTCAACGGTCTCAGCGACCGGGCGGTAATCGATATCGTCGAAAAGGAAATCGCGGAATTCCAGGAGCAGCTTACAGAAAAGGATGTTGAGATCAGCGTGAGCAGGGATGTGGTGAAATACCTTGCGAAGGTCGGGTATTCCGACGAGTTCGGTGCCCGGAATATCAGCCGCACCATCGATGATATGATCCGTTCCCGTTTTATCGACGAAGTTCTGTTCGGGAAGCTGGAGCATGGCGGAAAAGCCAGGATCAGCCTGAAGCCCAAACCGGAAGACGGAACGCCCTTCGAACCGGAGGATCGGCTGAAGTTCGCTTTCACCCGCAGTCGTAAGAAGGACCCGAAAGAGACGGTTGATGCCTGATCTGCCGGGCCGCCTGCCGGCGGCCTGCCTTTCTTCAGACAGGGCGCCGGGTTGTCCTTACGGCGGTCCCGTGATCAGCGGTCTGCATGTATAATTTCGACGCTGTTCCACACATAGGTCCCGGGCAGAGAATACAGCTGCCCGATCCTTCCGAGGCCGATGGGGAAGGGATTATCGGGTTCGGCGGAAATCTGTCCCCGGGAATGCTCCTGTCTGCCTATGAGCAGGGGTTTTTCCCATGGTTTTCTCCCGGTGATCCGATCATCTGGTGGTCCCCGGATCCGCGCTTTGTCCTGCCTCTTAAACAATTCCATCTCTCCCGGCGGACACTCCGGGATCTGGCGAAGCGTCAATGGCTGATTGAGGCCGATGGCGACTTCAACGGGGTTATAACCGCCTGCGCACAGATATCCCGGAAAGGGGAGACCGGTACCTGGATCTCCGATGACATGATTCGTGCATACCTGGAACTTCATCGTCTGGGATTCGCCCACTCGGTGGAAATCCGTGATCAGGACGACCGCCTGATCGGGGGCCTGTACGGAGTCTGCCGTGGTTCCATGTTCTGCGGTGAATCCATGTTCTCTGCGGTCACCGGCGCTTCGAAGCTTGCGATTGCGGCATTGGTGCGTTTCCTCGTACTTCGCAAAGCCAGCCCCATTATCGATTCTCAGATCTCAAATCCCCATATGAAAAGTCTCGGGGGAATCAATATCCCGAGGCGTGATTATCTCGCTGCATTGCGGGAGGCCCAGTCCCGGGCCGAAATTCGGGATTGGAACGCAATGCGGACTGCATCAACCTCAGTTGTCGAGTTCTATCGCAACAATATGCAATAAATGAATAAAAATACCAAAGGAAACGTTGCCACTTTTTATAATATCTCTAAACAAACCTGTTTATGAATAAAAATCAGTATTTTTAGAATAAAAATCCTTTACGGCCTGAAAAAACCGTCCTATCCTGAACTCAATTCATTAATCCTTACAGGGGGTGGATATGAAACGACTGATCCTTGGCCTGATGTTGGCCGTCAGTATTCTGGTCGTCGGATGTGGCAATCCCGTTGGCACGATTCAAGCGGGGCAGGAGGGAATCCTCACTGGCGACGTGTTCCGCACCGCGTCGGGGAGGATCGTGGATGACGATTTCTGGTGGAAACGGGGATCGATCTATCAACTGTATGTAAAGAGCTTCAGGGACAGCGACGGGGACGGCATCGGTGACCTGCAAGGGGTCATCGATAATTTCGATTACCTGCAGGATCTCGGGGTAACTACCATCTGGTTGATGCCGGTCTTCAAGGCTGCCCATTATCACGGATATGATACCGAGGATTACTATACGGTGAGACCGGAATATGGAGATAATCAGGATCTCTATAATCTGATCCAGCTTGCCCACGCCAACGACATGAAGGTTATTCTCGACCTGGTGATAAATCACACCAGTTATACCCATCCGTGGTTTACTGATCCCGATAAAAGTGATTGGTACGCCTGGGCCAACTCTTCCCTGAATTACAACAATGACTCCACCTGGGACAATATCTGGGAATGGGGAGCCGCATGGGGAGGAAGCGGCGATGTAAGTCACACCGATCCCTATCACGGTCGCGGCGAATATTACGGGGTCTTCGATCCCTGGATGCCGGATCTCAACTGGCGGAATCCGGAAGTTCGGGCGGAAATCAAAAACATCCTCCGCTATTGGGTCGAAGACTATGGAGTTGACGGTTTTCGGGCGGATGCGGTTCGTTATGTGAGTGAATCGAAAGATTGGCAGGGTGTGCGTCAGAGGGATACCGCCGAGACCCATGCGTATTGGAAAGAAATCAGGGCGTATCTGGATTCGGTGAATCCGGAAGCGATTCTGCTTGCGGAAGCTCCAACTGACACCTATGACGAAATGATCGGCTACTACGGCGACGGCGATGAATTTCATAATGCCTTCCACTTCAAGATGCAGTATGAATTGATGTCGATGGTGAACAACGGCCGTCGTCCGGATGGCCTGCTTTCCGGGCATCTGTATCCGATTCAGGGAAGGCTGCCGGCAAACGCACAGGATGTCGTATTCCTCAGCAATCACGATAGATTCGCCGGAGATCGCGTAGCGAGTCAGCTTTCAGGCGATCAGGCGAAAATGCGGCTCGCCGCTTCGGCATATCTCCTTCTCTCAGGAAATCCGGCCATATATTACGGTGAGGAGCTGGGAATGGAAGGGGCAGGTTCCGATCCGGCTTTGCGTCAGGCTATCGACTGGGGAAATGTGGCTGCCCAGGAAGCGGATTCCGGCAGTCTGCTGAATCACTATCGCCGGCTGATTAATCTGCGGCACTCATACGACGCCCTGGAGGGGGGAATTTCCTATTTCCTGGCATCCAGCGGTGGCGGCTCTTTCGACAGCTACACCAGCGGTTCGGATCGACTGGCCATGCTGCGGGAGTTCTGGGGCGAGACCATACTCGTAGTTCACAATCTCGGCTATTGGGATCAGAATATTTCCGTAGACCTGGATAACGCCGGAATCGCGGTTGCCGACGGATCGGCGGCCTATATCCTCATGGGCAATGGCGAAGGATCGGCCGGTCAGGCGGTCAATGCCGGAAACCGGAATGCATATCCGGTGGGGACCGTTCCCGGGCGGGGAACCGTGGTGATTTTTCTGGGGGATATTTCCAGGTATCGCGATGCCCAGGGAGCGTTCCCCGTGTATGGAGGCAGCAGCGAGGTAGTTCACTGGGAAAACGCATATTTCCGGGGTACCCCCAACGGCTGGGATGCGAGCCCGATGACCTTGAATGAGGAGAGCGGACTCTGGGAAACCGTGCAAAGCTTCTCCCCGGATAATCCCCGATTTAAGATCAGCCGATATCAGGATTGGAGCGAAGCGTATCCCGCCCAGGATTATCCGATCACCGAAGGTCCCGGCAGTTACTACATCGCGTTCGACGACCAGAGCACCCGGGTGGTCAGCGTAGAAAAAATCGTGTTGCCTGCGTGGAATGTCAGCGGCAGGATTCAGGAAGACGGTGTGGGCCTCGCTGGAGTCAGTGTAAGCGCAGGGGGTAAGACGGTGCTCAGTGGCTCTGATGGAAGCTATCGTATTCCCGATCTGCAGGCTGGTAATTATTCGGTCACCGCGGAAAAGGCGGGGTATGTGATGAATCCCGGTTCGCAACCGATTACGATTATCTCATCGGATGTGAGCGACATCGATTTTCCCGCCGAATCCCCGGGGAATTCCCTGGTGGTCCATTACGCCGAGCATCAATATGCCGAATACTACATTC
>CAWZYW010000015.1:0-13612 GCA_963966255.1 uncultured Salinispira sp.
ACATCGAAGTGGAAACCACCAACTATATCAACCAGCAGCTGGCATATAACATGATGGTCACCAGCGTGAACAACAATTTTCAGCAGATGAACATCGTGCTGCAGTAGAGCGAGGTAAAAAATGGGAATGTATTCGGTCCTTAACATCGCGTCCAGCGGCCTGACCACCCAGCGGCTCAGGCAGGACGTCATCGCCAATAACATCGCGAACGTGGAGACCACCCGGACTCCCGAAGGCGGTCCGTACCGCCGCAGCCGGGTAATCGTGGCTCCGCGCAGCGAAAGCACCACCTGGAAGAGTCAGTATTTCCCGAAGGCATTGGACAACGGCCTGGGGAGCGGAGTCCAGGTGGTTGAAATCGAGAAGGATATGGACGACCCCCTGCGTATGGTCTACGACCCCACCCATCCCGATGCCATCCAGGCCGGGCCGAACGCGGGATACGTGGAGTACCCCAATGTGAACGTGGTTGAGGAGATGGTGGATCTGATTTCTGCCTCCCGCAGCTACGACGCCAACATCGCGGTGGTTGACGGGGCGAAAAACATGTTCATGAAAGCCCTGGAGATCGGCCGCTAAGTCATCGCTGCGGGCATATTCAAGACCCCGCGGCGGAGAAACCTGAATTTTTTGCATAATTCGCTAAACTCGACGATTTCTCCGCCGAAGATCTAGACGGGAGAGGAACAATGAGTATACAATTCACTACGAGATTTCTGGATCCGGCGCAGGTGAGCGGCGACGCGTTCTATCTGAAGACCACCGATCCTAAACATTTCGGCGGAGACCAGGTGCTCCCCGAAGGACAGAAGAGCTTTGGGCAGATGCTGTTCGACAGTCTTCATTCGGTGAACGACGATCAGCAGTACGCGAACAATCTTTCGGTTCAGGCGGTGGTAGACCCTGATTCCGTGGATGCCCATGACGTGACCATAGCAATGGCGAAGGCGAATCTGTCCTTAAGCATTACCAAGAACGTGATGGACCGGGTGGTCCAGGCGTACCGGGATATCACCACCCTCCGATAGGGATTGGGTGTGACCGGTGGCGGAAGGGGGTAGCATTATGGATCCCGAGGCCTGCAGGAAAAATTTATTATGTTGTGTGTGTTGCGCCCGGTTTGACAGCGAGCTTTTCATCCGAGGCGCTTTTTTATTGGAGAGCAGCCCAAATCCCGTCTTTCCGAGGGTTTTTCGAGCTTTTCCAGCGGATTACCGGGAGTTTTACTGGAACTTTTTCTCCAATGCATGTAAAATTTGGATTGAATACGTGTTTTTGTACACAGACAGTTCTTTGAACTAGAAAACCTGTCTCACAGGTGTGTGCAGCTTTCTTTCGCGTTCTGTTCTTTTGGGAGGGGATATGAACGAATGGTTAAAGAAGCTGTTTGACCAGACCAAACAAATTTGGTCCAAATGGTCAGTTATACAGCGATTGATATTTATCGGCGTCGGCCTGGCCGCCGTTGCCGGATTGGTTCTGCTCATCGTCTTTTCCTCGTCTCCGAGCAGTCAGCCCATACTCACTCAGCCCATTACCGATGAAGCACTTCGCCAGCAGATCGGCGCACGGCTCGATACCGAGGGTATTGAATACTCGGTTACCGCAGAGGGCGTGATGATGGTGGCCGACCGGGCTACCGCGCTCCGGGCCAGGGCCATACTGTCCACCGAGGGGTTGCTGCCCAGCGGGACCGATGCCTGGGAACTCTTCGATCAGGATCGCTGGACCATCACCGATTACGAGCGGGACGTGAACCTTCGCCGGTCCATCACCAACCAGCTGATAATGCATATCGAAGCCCTGGAGGACGTGGATAACGCCAGTGTGACCATCGTCATGCCGGAGAAGACCCTGTTCGCAGAAGATCAGGATCCGGTGACCGCATCGGTCATCATCACTCCCAAACCCGGATCAGATATCACCGAGAACCGGCAGAAGCTTGAAGGCATTCAGGAGCTGGTCCAGTTTTCCATACCGGGGCTCACCGCCGAATACATCAACATCACCGACCTGTCGGGGCGCAAGCTCAACGATTTCGAAGGGCTTGAGGATCTGGACCGCCTATCTATCAATCAGCGGGAGCTCAGGCTCAAGCGCGAACTGGAACAGCAGTACATCCGGGCCATTAAAACTGCCCTCGGGGGTATTTTCACCGAGGAGCGCATCGAGATCCTGAATATCGAAGTGGATCTCGATTACGGGAACCGGGAAATTCAGAAAGAGGAATATTTCCCCATCGTGGTCACCCCCGATAATCCTGCCACTCCGTTTTCCGAGCGGGAAACCGTCCCCAACGTCCTTCGCTCCCGGGAGCAGTTCAACGAGGATTACTCGGGAAGCGGGTTCAATCCCGAAGGTCCTCCCGGAGTCGAGGGCCAGACTCCCCCCAGCTATCAGGACCTTGAAGGACTGGTCGGCACCTATAATCGCGACGAAACCACTGAAAATTACGAAATAAACCGGCAGCTCACCACCGAACAGGGTTCGCCGAGCATCTCCCGGATCTCCATCGGCGTAGCCATCGACGGGGTCTGGCGATGGACCTATGACGACCGGGGCCAGGTAAACCTGAATCCTGACGGCAGCATCGTGCGGGAGTATGTCGACGTAAGCGAAGATCAGCTGTCCCGAGCCACCGAGCTCATTCAGGGCGCCGTAGGCTATGATCAGAACCGCGGCGATATCGTTACCGTCCGGACCATCCCCTTCGACCGGAGCGCCGAGCACCGCCTGGAGGACGACGAGTTCCGCCGCCGCCAGCAGACCCAGATGATAATCCTCTACTCCTTGCTCGGGGTGGTGTTCCTGCTGATCGTATTCATCGTGTTCCGACTGATAACCAGGGAAATCGAGCGTCGCCGTCGCTTGCGGGAAGAAGAACTGGCCCGCCAGCACCAGGCCATGCGCGAGGCGGCCCTGCGCTCAGCAGAAGAGGAGAGCGCCGAAGTCGAAATGTCCGTCGAAGAACGGGCCCGGCTGGAAATGCAGGAAAACGCGATCAATATCGCCAGGGAACATCCCGAGGATGTGGCTCAGCTCATCCGCACCTGGCTGATGGAGGAATAGTCTATGGCTAAGCAGGCTCAAGCTGCCGCTGGAGGCGGTAAGCGCTCCGGGCAGAAGCGGGAACTCAACGGCCGGCAGAAGGCGGCCATATTCCTGGTGACCCTCGGCAGCGAAATCTCCTCTGAAATCTTCAAGCATCTGCGGGAAGATGAAATCGAAACCCTGACCTTCGAAATCGCCCGCCTCGAGAGCATCGAGTCGGAAGAACGGGATATGGTGCTGGCCGAGTTCCAGGAACTCATGATGGCTCAGGACTTTATCACCACCGGCGGTATCGATTACGCCAGGGAGCTCCTGGAGAAGAGCCTCGGTTCCCAGAAGGCCGTCGATATCATCAACCGCCTGACCAGCAGCCTGCAGGTCAGGCCCTTCGACTTTATCCGGCGGACCGACCCGACGCATCTGCTTAACTTCATCCAGCAGGAGCATCCCCAGACCATCGCGCTGATCCTGGCATATCTGGAACCTAATAAGGCATCGGTTATTCTTGGCAGTCTGCCCCACGACATCCAGTCCGATGTAGCCAAGAGGATCGCCACCATGGACCGCACCCTTCCGGAAGTGCTCCGGGAGGTGGAACGGGTCCTCGAGAAGAAGCTGTCCACCTTGAGTTCCGAAGACTATACCTCCGCCGGAGGCGTCGAAAGCATTGTCGAGATTCTCAACCTGGTCGACCGCTCCACCGAGAAGGTCATTATCGAAAGCCTGGAAGAGGAAGATCCCGAGCTCGCCGAAGAAATCAAGAAACGGATGTTCGTATTCGAGGACATTGTTATGCTTGACGACCGGGCCATTCAGAAGGTTATGCGGGAAGTTGATACCGCCGAACTGGCAAAGGCTCTCAAATCTGTGGATGCCGAAGTTCAGGACAAAATATTCCGGAACATGTCCAAGCGGGCCAGCCAGCTCCTGAAAGAGGATATGGAGTACATGGGTCCCATCCGGATGAAGGACGTGGAAGAAGCCCAGCAGAAGATCGTATCCATAATCAGGAAGCTGGAAGAGCAGGGCGAGATAGTAGTCGCCCGGGCCGGCGAAGACGAATTGGTGGTATAATCCGGGTTCAGGGGCCGCCGCTTGATGCGGCCTCGGAGGTATTCAGATGGCGAAAAACGTTTTCCGATATGGCGAGTTCACGATTTCCGACGACAAGGTGCAGATAGCGCCTCCGGAAGCCGTGTTTCCCCAGTTTGCCAAGTCTCATTCCGGTCGTCCCGCGAAAGTCGAGGATCTGGCTGACCTGGATGAGGTCGAGGCCTACGACGGCCCCACCGCTGACGACCTTCGTCGGGAGGCAGAAGCATTCAAGACCCAATGGGAACAGGAAAAGGCCCAAATGATCGCCGATGCCCAGGCCGAGGCGGAAAAAATCGTATCGGACGCCGAAGCGGCGGCCTTCGAAGAAATGCGCAAGAAAACCGAGGCCGCGCAGGAAGAGAAGCGCCAGGCTGACCAGGAAGCCGAAGCGGTCCGTACCGAAGCGAAGGCCGAAGCGGAGAAAATTATTTCCGAAGCCCGGGGAAATGCCATCGACATCGAAAAGGAAGCTTTCCAGAAAGGATATGACGAGGGCCGGGAAAGCGGTTTCGATTCGGGCCGCTCAGAGGTTGAGAGGGTCATCGACCGGCTTCATATGATAATCAGCAAAACCATCGAGCGCCGCAACGAGGTGATCGAGGAAAGCGAGGCCCAACTGGTTCAGCTGGTATTGCAGATCGCGAAAAAGGTTATCAAGGTGATCAGCGAGAATCAGAGAAACGTGGTGATCAATAACGTGGTTCAGGCCTTGCGGAAGCTGAAGAGTAAGGCCGATGTCATTATCAGGGTAAATATAAACGACCTGAAGACCACCACCGAGCACACCAAGGAACTGATGAGCCGCATGGAGCGGGTCAACAACGTCACCGTAATGGAAGATTCCAGTGTGGATCCCGGCGGAGCGATTATAGAGACTGACTTCGGGCAGATAGATGCCAGGATTAATTCCCAGCTGCGGGAAATCGAAGAGGCGATTCTGGAGCTGATTCCCATCGCTTCGAAAAAACTGACTAAGGACGGGGATCTGATGATCTGATGTTCTCCGGCGGAGGCATGACGCTTTGTCTTCGCATCCGGGCGCAAGCGCCCGGCCCGGTCGGAAGCCGATATCCTTGGGAGGGGAGATGAGGCGATTTGCGAAATACGTAGAAACTGTTAACGATATGGAGACCATACGCTTCATGGGGACCGTACAGAAGGTCCGGGGCATGCTGATAGAAAGCCACGGTCCCCAGGCGGTGGTGGGCGAACTGTGCGAGATACTTCTTCCCGAGGACGGCGGGGTGTTGTACGCCGAGGTTGTGGGGCTTCACGGGAAAACCGTTCAGCTCATGCCGTTCTCCGATATTCACGGAATCGAAGTCGGATGCTCGGTTGTGGCCAGCGGCCACTCCCTGAGGGTCCCGGTTTCCGACAAACTCCTCGGCAGGGTTCTGGGCTCCATGGGCAAACCCATCGACGGCAAAGGCGATGTGCATTCCAACATCAGCTATCCCGCCATGGCGTCTCCCCCCGATGTTCTTAATCGCAGGCCGATCACCGAACAGGTTGCCACCGGTATTCGCGCCATCGACGGAATTACTCCGGTGGGTATGGGTCAACGCATGGGCATTTTTTCCGGCTCCGGCGTGGGAAAATCCACTCTGCTGGGCATGATCGCCCGGAACACCAGTGCCGACGTAAACGTCATCGCCCTCATCGGCGAGCGAGGCAGGGAAGTCCGGGAGTTCATCGAGCAGGACCTCGGCGCAGAAGGCCTCGCGCGATCGGTTCTGGTGGTGTCAACCAGCGATACCCCGCCGGTCGCCCGCCTTAAAGGCGCGTATATCGCCACCGCGGTGGCCGAATATTTCCGGGATCAGGGGAAAAACGTCATGCTCCTTTTCGATTCGGTGACCCGCTTCGCCCGGGCCCAGCGGGAAATCGGGCTGGCCATCGGCGAAGCCCCGGCAACCCGGGGTTTCCCCCCTTCGGTGTTTTCAACGCTGCCGAGACTGCTTGAGCGCTCCGGTACCGGCGAGCGGGGCAGCATCACCGGGTTTTACACAATCCTGGTTGACGGCGATGATATGGATGAGCCCATCGCCGACAATGTCCGGGGAATTCTCGACGGCCACCTGGTCCTCAACCGTTCCCTGGCTCAGAAGAATCATTACCCGGCCATCGATATTCTCGACTCCATTTCCCGGCTGGCTCCTAAGATCAGTTCCCCCGAAGTCATGGACGCCGCAGGCGAGATGAAACGCCTCACCGCCTTGTACCGGGAGAATGAGGATCTGATCACCATCGGAGCCTATGCCTCCGGCAGCAACCCCGATCTCGATACGGCCATTCGTTTAAAGCCCGGTTTCGACCGATTTCTCCGGCAGGGAATTACCTCACGCTCGGCAATCGGGGAAACCCTGCTCCAGCTTGCGGAGAAAACCGGAGTGGCCATTCCGCTGCCCGCAGGAGTTCCTGCGGCTGTTTCTGATACTGTAATCGAGAGGGACGGAGTTGAAGCCGTCGATCGGCATAACGGGGAGAGCAGGGAATGAAGCGCTTTTCGTTCCGCCTGGAATCGGTATTAAAGCTCCGGGGCCACAAGGAAGAGGAATGGCGGAACAAGCTGGCTGCCGCCCAGAAGCGTTGCGCTGCTCTGGAGCAGGAAATTACCATGCTTGCAGAGGAACGGGTTGCGGTGTTTTCCGCCGACGCCGGGGATAATATGAGTTTTCATTTGTCCCGTTCCCTGTATCTGGGGAGAATAGAGGAGCGCAGTCACGAACTCCGGCAGGAATTGCAGGAGGCGATGGCCCAGCGGGAAGTGGTCGCCGAGGACTACCGGAAGGTTCGGCGGGAGTATGAAGCCGTGAGACGATTAAAAGAAAAAAAGTATTCCGAATACCGGAAAGCCTGGTTCGCCGAGGAGGCGAAGGAAATAGATGATATCGCGAACTCGCGGGTAGCTGGAGGTGCCCATGGCTAGATATGGCAGGGTAAATGTGCTCCCCAGGATATTGCTGCTCTTTCTCCTTGTGGTCGTGCTGCTCCTGGGCGGTCTGATCTGGTTTGATATTCTCGGCCTGGTTGACGCCCGGCCGGTTCTCGGCCCGGTAATGAATCTCCTGGGCCTGACACCGGAAGAAACGACCATTCCGGATTTCAGCGATGTGGAACTCCTGGATTCCATGGGTGTTCAGAAACGGGAATTGGCTATCGCCCTTCACCTGCAGGACCTGGAGCGTAACCGGGAACAGCTCAGCGTGGACCTTCAAGGATACGAAGAACAGTTGGCTCAGCTCGAAGAACGGGAAAAGATACAGACCGATCGGGAAAATTCATTTAATGAAAGGGTCAATCGTTACGATGATAGAAGAGCAGGCCTGGTTCAGAATGCAAAAGATCTGACCAGCATGCGCCCGGATGACGCAGTCGCCATCCTGAATCAGTACGATGACCAGTTGCTCATCGATACCCTCAGGGTGGTGCAGGAACTCGCCGACCAGGAAGGAAGTTTTTCACTGGTCTCGACCTATCTGGCACTTTTGCCGGAAGATCGGGCGGCGACGATCCAGCGGAAGATGACCCAGAAGCCTTCGTTGAACGATATCAGCGACTCCTGAGGTTTCGGGGCGTTCAGGCCTGCGGGAGGTTTCATGCAGCACCTGAACGGCCTGGATCTCGTATCCCGCGATCTGCCCCGTCTTCCCCGCCTTAACAATTCCGGGGAAACTGCGGCGGGTTCGATTCAGTTCAGCGACTATTTTTCTCCCCCCTCCGCCCCTTACTTTCAGGAGCCTGTGGCCTTTTCGCCGCATGCGGATTTTAATCCTTCTGCATCAAGTAACGCCGGCATTCAGGGGGAAGTTTCCGCGTACCCGGAACCCGAAACCGGAGGTTCAGTCCAGTCGGCAGGTGCATATGAAGATCCCTATGCCGCCGAATCGCCTCCTGCTGAGGCGGAGAGACGCACTGATAGTTCCTGGGAAGCGGACAGCCGTAAGGCTGCGAAGCAGAACGGAAGCGTGAAGAGCCTTGCGGACAAATCCCGGGTGGAAGGAAGCAATTCTGAGGCCGCAGCGGATGATGTGGCTCACTCAATCAGTGGGAAAGTCCGCAACCTCGACGATACGAAAACCCCGGCTGATCTCGAAAATGCCGCCAATGCTCAAAGATCGGGGAGTCGGGATTCTGCTAAAAATTTAAACAGGAAAGATTTCGCGGCGCGAAGCCTGCGGACTTCCGGTTCGGAGTCGGAAATCTCCTCCGGCCTGGATAAACATAATCACGATTCAGTTGGCAGGGCCGGAGATGCCGTTCCCGATGCGCTGGGTATAGATGCTTCGGCTCGTACCATGGGCAAAGGTGATGGCGGCTCGGCAAAAAACCGACAGCCCAAGGCTCTGCGAACTGATTCCGATGGCAGCGCCGCCGAATTGCGCGGCCCCGGAGAAAAATCAGCCGTATCTGGTAATCGCCGACCCGTGGCGTCGGAATCCACTGAAGTCCTGATTGACGGAGACGAACTTTCAGGAGAGGCCGATACTGTCCGTCGGGCCAAAGCGGAACATGGCAAAGCACGTAATGCCCACACGGTCCATGCAGCGCAAACCGAAGCCGGCAGCGCTCAAGCGACCGCGACAGCGGCGGCAGGCGGCAACGCCGGCTCCGCTTCCCTCGGCTCGCAGATTCCCGGGGAAGGATCCTCCACCGAATCCGGCGATTCTATGGTTTTGGCCGAACTCGGCGAAGCCCGGGGTAATTCGTCCTCCGACGGCGGAGGTGCTGACACCGACTCCCGCGGAGATCAAACCGGGGGGACGTTCTCAAACCTGATGTTTCGGGATTCGGCTTCCAGGGCAGCGCCGAGGAACGCCGGGGAAATTCAGGTCTTTTTCTCTCCGGAATCCATGCCCTCCGGCAGCGTCGGTCTCAGCAGCGATTCCGCCGTCGGGTCAGCGACCCGGAATATGAGCGCAGCCGAACTGATGGAGGCGTTTCGTCAGCAGCTCAAAGGCAATCTCGGTTCGGATATCGTACGACAGGCGCGTTATGTGCTCCGGGGGCAGAATTCCGGAGAAATTTCGCTGATCCTCAAGCCGGAAAAACTCGGCCGGGTCCGTATACGCATGAATCTGGAAGATAAGAGTATAGCCGGGAAAATATTTGTCGAAAATATGACTGTAAAAGAAGCTTTCGAGGGAACCCTCGAAGATTTGCGTGAGGCGTTCCTGGAACAGGGTTTTGAGGATTTGAACCTGGAAGTGGCCCTGGACCAGAGGGATGAGGGAGAAGCGCAGCAGCAAGGCGCAGAACCTCCCCTGACCGGCGAACGGATCAAAAGTCTTGCCGATCGGCTTGAATCGAATGTGGCCTCCGCAAAGGCTTACTTACACGAATATCAGGATGTAAACATATTAGCCTGATGCTTCCCATTGGAGCATCGGAGCAGGGTCGGCGGCGAACCGGCCGAGGAGAGAATACATGGAAGGCATCGGATCATTGAAACCGGAAGCCACTTCGCTTCGCTATCTCAACGGCATTGAGCGGACGGTGGTCAATTTCGGCGAAGAGGGCGGTGAAAACGCCATCCGATTCGAAAACCTCCTTTCGGGCAGCGAGCAGGCCCGGGTCGAGGAAGAGGTCCGGATCAACAACCGGGACCTTCAGATCGAAGGGCGTCAGATCAAGCAGGTGATGGACAAAGATGATTATCTGAAGCTCCTGATCACCCAGCTTCAGAACCAGGACCCCACCAATCCCATGAAGGATCGGGAATTCATCGCCCAGATGGCCCAGTTCAGCAGCCTCGAACAGATGACCAATATTTCCAACGGTTTCCAGAGCCTCGCTTCCGTACTCTCCGCGGGACAGGCAACCAGCATGCTGGGCAAGGACGTCGAGGTAATCGTCAACGGCAACGTAATCGGCGGACAGGTCATGGAAGTGACCCGGGGCGATTATCCCCAGGTACTGGTAGACGGGGTCTACTACGACATTTCGGATGTATCGAGAATCAGAGAACATACAGCAGCGGCGGCACCGGCGATTGAACCGAGCCAGTCCGCCCGGCCGGCCGAAGGCTCCGCGGATTCAGCGGAAAGCGCGGCCAGGACAGCGGCCCCCAGCGGCCTGCAGGAATAAGGAGCGAGCCCTATGATGAGATCACTGTACTCCGGCGTATCCGGACTTCAGAACCACCAGATCCGAATGGACGTGATCGGTAACAACGTATCAAACGTCAACACCACCGGATTCAAGAAGGGAAGGGTGAATTTCCAGGACCTGCTTTCCCAGAGCCAGCGGGGCGCAGCCCGGCCCAACGAACGGGTCGGCGGGGTGAATCCGCAGCAGGTTGGCCTCGGGGTCAATGTGGCCTCCATCGATACGATTTTCACCCAGGGATCGCTTCAGACCACCGGAGTGAAGACCGACCTGGCAATCCAGGGCGAAGGTTTCTTTGTCCTCCGCTCCGGCGATCAGGACTTCTACAGCCGGGCCGGGGCATTCAGCCTGGATGCCGAGGGCTTTCTGGTTAATCCCGCCAACGGTATGCGTGTTCAGGGATGGACTGCAGAGACCATCAATGGTGTGACCTTTATCGACAGCGCCGCATCCACCGGCGACCTGCGCATCCCCATCGGCGGCAAGGATCCCGCCCGGGCAACCACACTGGTGGAGCTCGCCTCGAACCTTGACCGCAATACCCCGGAAATCCCCGCCGGAGCCGGTGATGAGGAAATCCGCCAGGGAACCCATTCGGTGAGCAAGACCATCTTCGACCCCTACGGCCGGGAACTGACTCTTGAAATCGACTACACAAAGGTCGTCGGTGCCACCAACCTGTGGAATGCCGAGGTTCAGATCATCGATCCCGAGGGGAATATCATCATCCCGAATATCGCGGTGGGCGGGGCGGCCAACCCCGACGGTGACAATACCTATCAGGTCCAGTTCGACAGCCTGAGCCTCCTCGAGTCGGCCACCAGTGCCGGCGGCGGCCTGGATGCCGACGGACGGGTGAACGTGGACATCAGTTTCCAGGTGCCCGACACCGCCATTCCCGATGATCCCGAAGGCTTCGATCCGAATTTCATCGGCGCGGGAGCTCCCGGCGATCTGATCACCCAGACCTTCACCATAGATCTTGGCGAGGTCGGCGGAGTGGAAAACTCGTCCACTCAGTTCGCAACCGCCAGCTCCAACAAGATCTTCCGTCAGGACGGTTACGGCATGGGTTATCTGCAGGATTTCCGCATCGACCAGAGCGGTACCATTACCGGAATCTACGACAACGGCACCAACCGTTCCATCGGGCAGATCGCGCTGGCCACCTTCGTGAATCCCGGCGGGCTTGAGAAGGCCGGAGAGAACAACTATCTGGTGAGCATCAACTCCGGTGACGCGGACATCGGTCCGGTGGGAACCAGCGGCCGGGGCAAGGTCATCGCCGGCGCCCTGGAAATGAGTAACGTGGACCTTGCGGAACAGTTCACCGATATGATCGTTACCCAGCGCGGATTTCAGGCCAACAGCAAGACCATACAGACATCTGACCAGATGCTTCAGGAATTGCTGACCTTAAAGCGGTAATTTGAGATATAATGGATTCCGCCGGGGTTGATACCCCGGCGGAATAATATCCGGCGCCGCAATAAGTGAAAGCGGGGACCGAGAAAAAAAGGACCGCGCCGCATTGGAGCATACCGCTACCAATGCCGGCGCATTTTGCGTATGATTGAAGTAACCCGACTGGATGGGAAGACGTATTTCGTCAATCCCCATCAGATTGAGTATATTGAATGCAATCCCGATACCACCATGACCATGCTTTCGGGCAAACGGCTGGTGGTGAGGGACGATTTCGAGGTGATACAGCAGCGGATCATTGAGTATCGCCGCCAAATCGGCGCATTTAAAAACGAGGAGTAAGCCTCTATGGATTTAGCTACCCTAGTCGGTCTCGGTATCGCGGTGGGCATGGTGGTATTCGGCATCGTCGTCGGCGGTGTCGGTTTCGGATACTACGTGGACCCTGCTTCCATCCTGATTGTAATCGGTGGCTCCATCGGAGGCGTCATGGCCTCGGCCCCCTTGAGCCGTATCCTGGGCGTGGGCAAATACATCGGCATCCTGATGAACACCCCCGACCTCAGGGAGGGGAAGCTTATCACCGATCTGGTGGCCTTCGCCGAGCGAGCCCGCCGGGAGGGTCTTCTGGCCCTGGAAGACAACCTGGACGAGGTTGAGAACGAGTTCATGCGCAAGGGCATTCAGCTCGTGGTCGACGGTACCGATCCTGAAATCATTAAGAACATCCTGTACACCGAGCTCAACCAGATAAACGCCCGTCATGAAGACGGAATAAACCTTTTTGGCTTCTGGGGTTCCCTGGCGCCGGCATTCGGTATGATCGGTACCCTTATCGGGCTGATCGCCATGCTCGCGAACCTGGACGACAGTGCGGGTATCGCATCCGGTATGGCTACGGCGCTTATCACCACCCTGTATGGTTCGCTGGTAGCCAACGTGTTTATGCTTCCCTTCAAACAGAAACTGATGGACCGGGATAAATACGAAACCCGTTCCAAGGAAATCGTCATCGAAGGCATCCTCTCGATTCAGTCGGGGGATAATCCGCGGATCCTGCTCGAAAAACTCCTGAGTTTCCTGCCGCCTCCCGAGCGGGAACCTATCCGGGCCGAGTCGAATCAATAGGGCATAAGTCCGCGCTACGCCGGTTTACCTGCCGGCGACCGCGGTCAGAGAAACCCGGGGAGGGAGAAGTATGGCAGATAAACAGAAATGTCCGAAATGTGAAGAGGGGGTTCCCGAGTACATGCTCACCTATGGTGACATGGTGACCCTTCTTCTTACCTTCTTTGTTCTGATGTTTACCACCGCAACGGTTGACGGATACGAATTCCAGCTCATCCTCGCGGCTTTCCAGGGCCTGGGCAATTTCGACGGGGGAAACACCCTCGAGGCCGGTCGGCTGGCCGAACTGGGGAATACCATCGAATCGCTGCCTTCGCTTCAAGCCGGCAGGGCTTTGGCCAAGGCCAGACAGGCAGCGGTAAGCCTCTTCGCCCCGGAAATAGAAACCAATCAGGTTCGCGTCACTGAAGACGAAAGGGGGTTGGTCATTTCATTGGCCTCCGACGCCTTCTTCGACGTAGCCAGCGCGGATATCCGGCTGGAAGACACCCGAGACATCCTGATCCGCCTGGCAAGCCTGCTCTCCGCCGATTATCTGGAGGACCGATACTTCCGTATCGAAGGCCATACCGATAATACCCCCACCGATCCCAACGGCCCCTGGCCGTCGAACTGGGAACTGGGAGCCGCCAGATCACTGAATACCCTTCGGATTCTGGCGGAATTCGGGGCCAGCGAGGAGCAGTTCCAGGCCGCAAGCTTCGGCGAGTATCGCCCGCTGGTGGAAAACGAAACGCCGGAAGGCCGGGCATATAACCGCAGGGTAGACGTGATAATCCTGTCGGAAGGCCTGGCTCTTATACAC
>CAWZYW010000016.1:0-13427 GCA_963966255.1 uncultured Salinispira sp.
GCTCGGAGATGTGTATAAGAGACAGGTACTGCACCGTATCGTGTAAATCAGTGTACCTGCCCTGAACTCAATTTTCCTCGCCGAGGCTCCTCCCGAATCGTACATTAGAGCGAAAGGGAGGTCACATGACCAAATCAGTAGCGATCCTTTACGGTTCGAACCGAGCCGGACGCCTGGGAATCCGGGCGGTTGAGTTTGCCAGGAACTTGCTGGAAGGACGGGGAATTGCTGTCAACATAATCGAACCACAGGAATACCCCTTTCCCATCCTTGAGAAAAAGTACGAGGATTACGGCGAGGGAGAAGCCCCTGAGTACATGGTAAAAGCGGGAGAAATTCTGGAAAAGGCCGATGCTGTTCTGGTGGTGGCTGGAGAATACAACCACTCAGCACAGCCGGGACTGATCAATATCCTCGACCATTTCGAAGCCGAATACGCGAAAAAACCCGCCGGAATTATGAGCTATTCCTACGGGCAGTTCGGCGGAGCCCGGGCGGCGATTCAGCTGCGGGCGACCCTCGCCATCCTCGGTATGGTAACCATCCCGACGAATATAGCCATCGGCGGCATCCTCAAGGCCCTGGACAAGGAAGGGAAACCCCTGACCGAGGCCACGGAAAAGTTCGGCAACAGCTTCATCGATCAGCTGATCTGGTATTCCGATGCCCTGAAGGCCGCCCGGGAGGCATAGTCCTCCGGATTCCGGGGAGTTATCCCGGTACCAGTGACTATCCCGGCAGCTGCATTCGGTCGAATACACGACCCATCAGTTTTCGAGCTGGTCCGAGAGCGACGGGGTAGTAATATTCAGATTCAAACCATCCTTTCTCCTCGAAATACGAGTAGTCCCGGAAGTTAGGGTCGAGGCTGCGGCGAATACCCGAACGGGACATGCGAAACATCATCAGTTCCAGCAGAGTCGGGGAGGTGAAAGATATAGCCCATTCGGTCAAGCAGTACTTTCAGATTGCCTGGTATGTGAAAGGAGTAATTCGGCGTAGCGATGACCAAGCCGTCGGCTCTCTCGATTTTTCCCAGGAGCACGTCCCGGTCATCGGTCAGCGGGCAGTGCTCCTCTCCGTGGTCGAAGCAGCGGATGCAGCCGATACATGGTTCAATCCGGTAATCAGCCAAACGGATAATCTCGGTTTTGGCGCCGGTCTGTGCCGCAACCTGATCCAGGAACCGATCCGCCGCCGTCCAACTGTGCTTCTTCCTGCTGCTGCAGAGGATACAGAGAATTTTCATGGCGTTTCCTTTGCTATCGCTGCTCCGGTCTTTTGTTTGGCTTCCTGACAGTATAATCTGTCTTTGAGGTACAAAACATGAAATCCAAAGCTTCCCTGGCAATAGAACACCGTGAGAACCGTTTTGCGCTCCTGGCGATGCACTCAAAACAAATCGGCGACCGCGACGGGGCCTGGACCCCGGTGCAGGTCCTCGAACATGTTCTTCTCACCGAGCAAAGCATAATCACGCTTCTGAAACGCCTAAGAAAGAAGGCCCGGAACATTCCACCCCGGGAACCGGGAGCCGAGTGGCCGGTTCGTCAGGAATTAACCGGCGATTACGGCCCCGGAGCCATGGTAGTGGCGCCATTTTCGGGAACCGAACCAGAAGGACAGCTCGACGATGCCCAACTGAAGGAACTCGGGGAAGCCAACTCCTCGGAGCTGCAGGAACTGATGGACTTCGCCGATACCCACGAAGTCTCCGGAATCAGCTTTCCCCACCCATATGTAGGCCGCCTGAACTTTTATAAATGGCTGATATTCTCCGCGGTGCATGAACGCCTTCATATTGAACATCTATCCAAAGACCTGATTTAAACCTGACAAAAACGCTCATAATAAACTCCCATTAATTTTCTTGACAGTTTAAGAATTCAATAATTTAATAAATCATAAACTGTAAAAGTTTATAGATAAATCTTACATGAAATGTCGGGTATTCCTTCACGCCGGTTTCCGGCGCCGTCGGATCCGGCGACCGGGTTCGCGCCAGCGTACCATGCGCGTTCCCGGGCCGTGCCAGAAACTGAAATCCATGCAAGGAGGCTGCATGAAGCATTTGGGCATGCGGGTCATCGTATTCGCTATCCTCCTGGGGCTATGGCTCCTGCTTACTGCACCGTTTTCCGTCCAGGAACTGATCCTCGGTTCGGCAGTGGCCCTGTTGATCGCGGTCCTGCCCCTTCCGGGGCTCGGGGCCTACGGGGACATCTCGCTGCTGCCGAAGCGGCTCTGGTTCGCCTTTGTCTACCTGTGGGTCTTTCTCATTGCGGTAGTCAAATCGAACCTCGACGTGGCGTTCCGGGTCCTTCACCCGCGGCTCCCCATCAACCCGGGAATCGTGAAAGTGAAAACCCGGCTGAAGTCACCTCTCGGCCGTCTGATCCTGGCGAATTCCATCACCCTTACTCCCGGAACCATCACCGTAGACATTCACGGCGACGAGCTGTTCATTCACTGGCTCAGCATCGAGGATTCCGAGGGCGAATGCTGCGACGTGGACGATAACACCGAAAAAATCGTCAGCGGTTTCGAGAAATACCTGGAGGTGATCTTTGGCTGATATTACCCAAGTCCTGCTTTATGCGGCAGGCGCCATCACCCTGCTGTCCATGCTGATCAGCTTCGTTCGTTTCCTGATCGGGCCGGGGTACCTGAACCGGGTTGTGGCCTTCGACTCCATGACCATCATGTCCCTCTCTGGGATCGCCATACTTTCCTATTTCCTGGGGAGGATGCTCTACCTGGATGTGGCCCTGGTCTACGGCCTGCTGAGTTTTCTCGGGGTGGTCGCCGTGGCCCGCTTCGGCGAAGGAGAACTGTAATGGAATTACTCGCTTTAATCGGCGCCATTATCGCCGTCATCGGTTCGCTCTTCCTCTTTCTCGCTTCCCTCGGTCTGGTGCGGATGCCCGATGTGTACAGCCGGATGCAGGCGGGCACAAAGGCCACGACCCTGGGGACCATGATGGTGGTCCTGGGCCTGGTTTTCGTGGTTCCCGCGGACTGGACCAAGCTGCTGCTTCTTGGGGTCTTTGTCATGCTCACCAATCCGATCTCCTCCCATGCCCTGAGCCGATCGGCCCATTATCAGGGCGTTGATCCATTGGATATCGAAGTGAAGGGCCGGGAGCTCCACGGAGCCGACCAGCTTCGGGAGTGGAAAAATGATCAGGGCATCGCCGAGCCGGTGCGCGACGGAGGTGCACAGTGATAATGGAAATCGTACTCATCGTCCTGGGGATCATGATCCTCGGCGGCGGCATCATGGTCATCGTCAGCAAGGACATCGTCGGGGCGATCATCGCTTCGGGGGTGGTTTCCCTGCTGGCCAGCATTATTTATCTGATCGTCGGCGCACCGGACGTGGCGATGACTGAAGCGGCCATCGGGTCGGGGCTCACCACGGTGGTGTTCCTGTTCGCCTGGAGCCGCATCAAGCAGCTGCGGGACGCCGATGCCATCCCTGAAAGCGACAGCGATACCGCGGGGGGGATTTCCGTTGATCCCGACCTGAACCAGAACCGCAAACTCACCGAGAACCAGGAGGCCGACAATGCTTAAGCGCCTTCTCACCATCGCCCTGATGGTCGCTCTGGCGGCGTCATTTTTTCCCCTGATGAGCAGTATCCGGGACCGTGCCGACGTGGGCCCTCTGGCCGCCGAATATCTTGAAGACGGCGCTTCTGACCTGGGAGCCGCCAATCTGGTAACTGCCGTAGTGGTGACCTACCGGGGACTGGATACCCTGGGTGAAGTCACCGTGCTTTTTGCCGCCGCGGCGGGGATCGCTCTGGTATTCCAGTTCATCCGCCGAAACCGCGAAGGCGACGCCGTGGGCCAGCCCATGGAAGGGTGCGGCTGGGAAGAGCTTCCCTGTCGTATCGAAGCCAGTGAAATACTGAAAACCGCCAGCGGTATCCTGCTGCCCCTGTTCCTGATGTTCGGCGTGTATATCTTCACTCACGGCCATCTGACCCCCGGCGGGGGATTCCAGGGCGGCGTGGTAATAGCTTCGGCGATTCTTCTGGCCTTCCTGGCCGGATCCATCAGGGAACTCAGACATTCCATGGTTGAAATCCTCGAAATGCTGGCCGGTGCGGGATACGTGGCCATCGGGTTGCTGGGAATCTGGCTTGCCGCCGGGTTCCTGGATCCCCGTTTTCTGCCCGCCGGCGAATTCGGCGCTCTGTTCAGCGCGGGGGCCATCCCTGTGATCTACTCACTGGTGGGAATCAAGGTCGGTTCCGAACTGTCCGGCGTCATCGACGTCATGAGGAGGAAGGCATGATTACCCAGATAATGATCGTCATCGCATCGGTATTGATGCTTCTGGGCGTTTGGGGGCTCTTGAGCCGCCGGCACCTGATAAAAATCATCCTCGGTTTCACCTTGCTGGATACGGGCATTCACGTCCTGCTGGTGGCCATCGGCTACCGCAGGGGAGGGACCGCGCCGATCTTCGACGGTGATCTGTCGCCCGCCGAAGCCCTTGCCCGTGCGGTCGATCCGGTGCCTTCGGCTCTGGTTCTGACGGCCATCGTCATCGGTCTGGCGGTCACCGCCCTGATGCTCAGCTACGCGGTGAAGATGTTTCAGCACAAGCGGTCTCTGATGATCGACCGGAACAAGGAGCTCAAATGGTAAGTCCGATTTTTCTGATAGGCATCGCTCTGGGCTTCGCCTTTCTCTATCCCCTGATCGAGAAACTGGGACGCCAGATCGCGGCGGGCCTGGGCCTTCTGGTTATGGCTCTGTTCTCCGCCATGGGCGTCAGCTGGTTCATTCAGCTCGCCGGCGGCGCTGTGCCGATAATGGTACAGACCGCGGGGTTTACCGCGCCGCTGTCCATCAACCTGATGGTTGGGGCCAACGAGGCGATCATCATCGCCGTGATGAACCTCATCGGCCTGCTGGCCCTGGCATGGCAGAGCCACCACGTTGAGCAGCCCTGGAAGGGAAAACAGGTGGTGCTGTTTTTCGTCATGATCCTGGGCGCCAACGGTCTGGTCCTGACCCGGGACCTGTTCAATGTATTCGTGTTTATGGAAATCACCTCAATCGCGCTGTACGGCCTGCTGTCCACCAGCCGCGATATCCGCAGCTACGAAGCGGGATTCAAATACATGATCGCCGGAGGACTTGCCTCGACCTTCTACCTGATCGGCGTGGCGTTCCTCTATCGGAGCACCGGCACCCTCAATCTCGAGGGAATGCTCGCCACCGATGCCGGAGCTTTCGCGGGCATCGCGGGTCTGATGGCCATGGTGTTCTTCATCACCGGCATCGTCATCGAGCTTAAACCTGCCTTCGCCAACGGATGGGCCCTGGATACCTACCAGGCCGCCGATCCGGGCATCGGCGCGTTGCTGAGCTCGGTCATCACAACCGCCATGGTCAGCGTGCTGATCAAGGTAATGCCCCTGGTGGCCCACGGCACCCCTGCCCTGGTACCGGTGATCGGAGGAGTCGGAGCCGTCGGTTTTATCATCTCCGGCCTGATGGCGCTGAACCAGCCGAACCTCAGGCGCATGCTGGGCCTTTCGTCCATCGCTCAGACCGGCCTGGTTCTGCTGATCCTTGCCATCGTTCCCGAGGCGTTCGTCCGGCTCGCGGTTTTCCTCCTGCTGACCCATGCCCTGGCCAAGGCGGCAATCTTCTGGATTTCGGATATGATCGGCGCAGAAGCCGCCCGATCCGAAATGAGCCTTCGGCATCGGCCATTCCTGCTCATCGTGCTCGCAATTTCGATATTCGCCCTGGTGGGCCTTCCGCCCTTTCCCTCGTTCTGGGTGAAATGGACCGTGCTACAGAGCCTTGTAGGCAGCGGCCAGTGGGCTTATACCGCGGTGATTCTGATCGGATCCCTGCTTGAAGCGGCATACCTGTTCAAATGGTTTCTTTCTCTGGCCCGGTCGTCGGAAGACGCGGGCGATACCCTCGGCGAGGATGTTCCCGCGGACTTCGCGGCATCGCCGGCAGACGCGCAGGTCCGCGCTGCCGAACCGAAGTCCGGAACTTCTCTCTGGGCCGCCGGTATTCCCGCGGTCACCTCGGTTCTCCTTCTGGGCTATGGGCTTTGGATGGGTATCGCCAGCGGCGGGCTCCTGAATCCGCTGATACTCACCCCCATCGCCGCCATGCTGGTTTTCGGTCTTTTCGACCTCTTCCGCCTGCCTCAGAAACTGCAGGTGATTCTGGGGATGGCTTCCCTGGGAGCTATCGGATACTATACCGTTCCTTCCATGGGCGGCTTGCCCCAGATTTTCATGATCTTGTTCCTGGGGGGTATGCTGATCCAGCTTCTGGCATTCCTCACCCGCAAGGGTTCGGGAGACGGGCTTATGGCGCTGATCATGGGTCTGGGCACCTCCCTGGCGGCGCTGGTGATTTCCACCAATGCCCTTGAGATTTTTCTTTCCTGGGAACTTATGACCGTCACCAGCTTTCTCCTGGTAATCAGGGGCCGTAAGGCCAGCGCCGGAGCGATGCGCTACATCATGTTCTCCCTGTTTTCCGCCTACAGTCTTCTGGTCGGCGTCCTGATCCTGAATTCCGCCGGGGGTTTCTCCCGGGGAACTCCCTGGATGATGGCCTTCGCCGAAAGCGGAATCGCAGCAGTTCCCGGCGCGGTTTTCGCGGCGGTGCTGATTGCCCTGGCCGCGCTTATCAAGCTGGGCAACATCGGCGTACACCTCTGGCTGCCCGCAAGCTATGCCGAAGCCGAGGACGACGTCAGTTCCCTGCTTTCTTCGGTGCTGAGCAAGGCGGGGATATTGCTGCTGATGCTCTTTGGCGGGGTGTTGACCGCCACCCTCCTGCCGGGTACCGCCGGCAGCGCACTGGCGGGAGTTCCGGTGAATTCTCTCCTCGGATGGGTCGGCGCTATAACCGCCGTGGCCGGGGCCATGATGGCCCTCTTCCAGGAGGACATCAAATACACCCTGGCGTACTCGTCCATGGGCCAGATCGGTTACATCGTCCTGGCCATGGCCACCATGACCCACCTGGGTTACGTCTCCAGCCTGTACCTGGCCATCACCCACCTGCTGTTCAAGGGCATGCTCTGGCTGGCGGTCCTCGGAGTTATCCAGCAGACCGGAACCCGGCTGATGTACCGGATGGGCGGATTAATCAAAAAGATGCCCTTCAGCTTCCTCTCGGTACTCTTCGCAATAATCGCCGTTTCCGGCGTTCCGCCGCTGAGCGGCTTCGGCGGCAAGTGGCTTCTCTACACCGCCCTGATGGAAAAGGGCTGGTATCTGCAGGCCGCCATCGCCATGTTCTCATCCGGCGTTGCCTTCCTCTACCTGTACCGGCTTATTCATTCGATGTTTCTGGGCCAGCCGAAGGATAACCTGCAGCACGTCACCGAGGCTCCGGCGATCCAGCTTATTCCCCAGTTCGTATTCATGGGGGGCATCATGGCAATCTCCATGTATCCCAATCTGCTGATCAAACCCCTGCAGGCAGCAGTCGAACAGCTCTTCGCAAGCGACATTGCCTGGGAAGGCTATTCGGTAATCTCTAGCCTGGGCTACTGGAACGGCAACGCGGTGATGTACGTCACCATGGGCGTCTTCGCCCTGCCGCTGATCCTGCTGGTCCTGGCCAATTCGGGTAAGAAGCTGGTGAAGGTGAAGCAGTTCAACATCGTTTACGCCGCTGAGCGGCCGTACAAACCGGAGACTACCCACTACGCGTTCAACTTCTTCGCTCACTATGAAAAGGCTTTGGGTTTCCTGGCCACCCCGTGGACCACCCGGTTCTGGACGGGCATGAGCGGAATGACCCGCTCGGTTGGCGACGGTCTTCGGCGCTGGAATACCGGCAATGCCCAGACCTACGGCTTCCAGATCTTGCTGTATCTGCTGCTGGTGCTGTTTTTCGCCACCAGAGGAGGGATGTAAATGATAACCCAGCTTCCGCTTAAGATATTCTATGCCGCCATCAGCCTGTTCGTGGTGCTCAACTACGGCCTGCTGCTGATGGGCACCATGGCCCGGGTACGTGCCAAGGTTCAGGGGCGCATCGGCCAGCCGGTGTGGCAGCCCTACATCGACATTATCAAAAACAACGCCCGACGCCACGCCATCCACCATGGGGTGATGTTCTACCTCGGTCCGGTTTTCCGCCTCGCCGGCGGCATCGGTACCTATATGTTCATCCCGGTGATCTACGGATCCGCGCTGTTCGCCAACCTGTCGTTTTCCGGCGACCTGCTGCTGGTGATGTATTTCATCTTCTTCGGCCAACTCGGCATGGCCCTGGGGGCCAGCGAAAGCGGCCATCCGTACAGCCCCATCGGCGTGAGCCGCGGGCTGGCTCAGATGACGGCATTCGAACTGCCCTTCGCTTTGGCGGTGATCGCCATCGCCGCCCAGTACGGAACCTTCAACATCACCGAAATCGTCGCCGCCCAGCAGGGCGCCGGCGCGCTGGACGTGTTGAGCTGGACGGCCTTCACCAATCCCCTGGCCATGGTCGCCGGCATGATCGCGTTCCTGGGCATGAGCATGGGCAATCCCTTCAGCGTGGTCATCGCCCCCCAGGAAATCCCCATCGGTCCGCCGACGGAAATGCAGTCCAGTTTCCTGGGTATGCTCCAGACCAACCGGGCGGTATTCCAGGGCGCCAAGCTGGTGCTTTTTATGAACCTGTTCTGGGGCGGCGCTCCTGTGCTCGACGTGTTCGTCGGCGGCTGGGCGTTTATGAACGTAATCGGGGGCCTGGGAATCATGATCCTCAAGACCTTCCTGATTTACCTGTATACCGTAATCGTGGGCGCTTCGTTCCCCCGGTTCCGCACCGACCAGTCGATCCGCTTTTTCCTGGGGGTTCCCACCCTCATCGGAATCGCCGCGGTCGTGCTGCAGATGCTCTGATCCGCCCACGCTTAGGAGATTGATGAAATGAGTACCGAAGTAAAGAAAACCGATACCGGGCAGCTTCTCAGTAAGGCGGGTAATCCGCTGGAAGCTCCTGCGGAGCACGGGGCCCGGGTTCCCGATCTGACCCGCTATCTGGGAACTCCCGTCGAGAATCCCGACCCGCGCACCCTGCCCGGGGGGCAGGGGGACCTGTGGGCCGCCGGAGGGGAAAACGTCCCCCTTTATGACGAGAACGGCCGACTCCTTAATAAGGATCTGCCCGAATGGGACAGGGGTCATTTCTGCGACCAGAAACCCGAGGTGGCCAAGCCCTACCGGGGCATCTGGGAAGATTTCCTGAACTGGGCCCGGAGCCAGTCGCTGTGGATCCTGGGTTTCGGAACCGGTTGCGGGGCCATCGAGCTTCGGCCCCTGATGACCAGCCGCTTCGATATGTACCAGTACGGAGTTCAGGCCCGGCCGACTCCCCGGCAGTCGGGATTGTTCGTCATCGGCGGCTACGCCAGCGTGAAGACCATGAAGCGCATCGTCCGCTCCTATGAGCAGATGCAGGGACCCAAGTTCGTTCTGGGTCTGGGCAGCTGCACCATCAACGGGGGCATGTACTGGGACAGTTACAATACGGTGAACCGCCTGGACCACTACATTCCCGTGGATGTCTATATCGCGGGATGCATGCCCCGGCCCGAGGCGCTTCTGGCGGGGATCAACCAGCTCAAGGAACAGATTCGGGAAGGAAAGGGCGAAGGGGCCAACCTCTACGCCGAGAACTTCGATTGGTACAAGGCGAACCAGAAGCGGATTATCAAAGACTGGAACATGCCGGATTACAACTGGTAGGCCCGGCCTGCCGACCGAACAGAAGGACGGAATATGAATCAGGAATTATTTAACAGGCTGGCCCTCCGCTTCGGCATCACCGAAGTGCACCAGCAACGGGATGATCAGATCTTCATTACCGCCGACCAGGCCGACGCCGTCGCGCTGATCACCCATTTGAAACATATAGAAGGTTTCCGGCATCTGAGCTTCTTCACCGCGGTGGACCGCATCGAAGAAGGAAAATTCGACTTGAAATACATGCTTCACAGCTACGGACTCAAACTCGATCTCTGCGTCACCATCCCCGTGGACCGTGAGAAGGCGAAGGCCGACAGCATTCATCATCTGTGGCCCGCGGCGGTGACCTACGAGCAGGAACTCTTCGAGATGTTCGGCATAGATTTTCCCGGCAGCCCCCGGGTGGGCAAAAATTTCATCCTCGAAGGATGGGAGGACTTGCCGCCGATGCGCCGGGACTTCGACACCCGGAAGTACTCGGAAGAGGTGTATTACGAGCGGCCCGGCCGGGTGACCCACGAACCCAGAGAGCACATGAGAAAAGAACTCTATCCCTCGGAGGCTGAGAAATGGTAAGCAACCTCGCGAATATCAATAACAATGTGAAAATGCCCCCCCTGGTCAACGGAAAAGCGGAATTCGACCTGGAGAGCGGCAAGTACCTCAAGGTCTGGCAGGGTCCCCAGCATCCCGGGATCACCGGCAATATGAGCCTGGAACTGGTGACCTGCGGCGACGAGATCGTCGAGTGCACCACCCACGTGGGCTACCTGCACCGGGGTTTCGAGAAGCTGATGGAGCGACGGACCTTCATCCAGTGCTTCCCCATCGTCTGCCGCATCGCGGTGCCCGAACCTGATTTCAACGAGTACCTGTACGCGGAGATCACCGAAGAAATCGCCGGGGTCGAAATCCCCGAGCGGGCGAAGTGGATTCGCACTCTCCAGCTGGAGATGGCGCGGCTCACCAGCTTCCTTATGTGGCTCGGCGGCCAGGCGGGCTCCTTCGGCATGGGCACCCTTGGCCAGTGGACGGTGACCATGCGGGATTATATGCTCGACCGCTTCGAGGAAGTATCCGGGGGCCGCATTTACCACATGTACATGATTCCCGGCGGCGTCCGGGCCGACCTGCCTATCGGCTGGTCCAAGCGGCTCCGGGAAACTCTGGAAACCGTGGAGCACACCCTTGATGACGTGGAGCTGGCCATGTTCCACAATGCCGTGTTCAAGGCCCGGGCGAAGAAGCTGGGGGTCATCGAGCCCGAGATCATCGAGGAGTACGGCATCACCGGCCCCAACGCAAGGGGTTCGGGAATCCGCCGGGACCTGCGGAAGGATCATCCTTACGGCGTTTACGACAGGCTCGATTTCGAAATCGTCACCGAAGACGGGGGAGACGCATTTGCCAGGGCACGGGTCCGGCTGAGAGAGATGTACCAGTCCATCGATCTGATGCGGCAGATGCTTGAACACCTGGACAGTCCCGCCGGTCAGGGTGAGTTTCACACTCAGCTGCCCAACGTTCTGCACTGGCGCATTCAGCCCGGCCAGACCTACCGCAAGGCCGAGTGCACCCGGGGTGAGTACGGCTTTTATCTGAATACCGACGGCAGCGACAAGCCTCGGCGGATCTATGTCCGGGGACCCAGTTACACCCACGCCGTAGCTCTGATGGAACGGCTTTCCATCGGTACGAATATCGCAGATACCGCGGGACTGATGGTTTCGCTCCATACCTATCCGCCGGAGGTCGAGCGGTAATCGCCACGGCGATACCTAAGACGCTCTGAGAGAGGAGATGAGAATATGAGTTTGAAAGATATAGTTGCGCCGTTTTCCGTCTGGAAGCGGGCCCTGGCGAAACCCTATACCAACCGGCAGCCCCTGGAATCGCGGCCGGGTGCCGACCGTTACCGGGGCTTCCATCAGAATGACATTGCAAAATGCATCGGCTGCGGCACCTGCGAAACCATCTGCCAGAACGAGGCCATCGATCTGGTGCCGGTGAAAGACGCCAAGCACGGCGATTCGGGCCTGCGTCCCAAGGTCGATTACGGCCGCTGCTGCTGGTGCGCCCTCTGCGTGGATGTCTGCCCCACCGGCAGCCTGGGCATGAGCAACGAGTACGTGTGGGTCGACAGCGATCCGGAAGTATTCCGCTTCGTCCCCGGTCACGACAAGAAGCCCTGGGACGATGAGGAAAAGGGATACTTCCGCGCACCGGGATACGAACTCCTGGAAGCCAAGCGGGTGGAAATGCCCATGCTGTCATTCGAAGAAAGCCAGAAGAGCTTCGTCGAGATGGTGCAGGGCTACAGCAAGGAACAGGCCATGGAAGAGGCCGACCGCTGCGTCGCCTGCGGGATCTGCATCGCCACCTGTCCGGCCCACATGGACGTACCGGCCTACATAGACGCCATCCGCAGGGACGATATGGGCGAGGGGCTGAAAGTGGTCTATAACGCCAACCCGCTGCCCGCCAGCTGCGGCCGGGTCTGCTCTCACAGCTGTGAGCACGTATGTACCCTCAAGCACAAGGGCGAAGCGATTTCCATCCGCTGGCTCAAGCGCTACATCGTCGACCAGATCTACCTGAATGACTACCAGAGCGTCCTGGAAAGCGGCGAAGAGCCCAACGGCAAGCACATCGGCATCGTGGGTTCGGGTCCCGGCGGCCTGGCGGCTGCTTACTACCTGCGGCTGCTCGGCTACGACATTACCGTGTACGACGCCAACGAGAAGGCCGGAGGCATGCTGCGTTACGGCATTCCTGAGTACCGGCTTCCCTACGACCAGGTGGACAAGGACGTTGATTACATCCGCAGCCTGGGAGTAAGCGTGAATCAGAACGTCCGAATCGGCGTGGATGTGAGCTTCATGGACATCTACAACAAGCACGATGCTATTTTCTTCTCCACCGGTCTCAGCGATCCGTACGGGTTAAACATTGCCGGCGAGCACCTGAAGGGCGTGATTTCCGGACTGACGATTCTTGACGATGTGACCAAGGGCGAAACCCCGGACATCGGCAAATCGGTGGTGGTAGTCGGCGGGGGCAACGTCGCCATGGATGCCGCCCGGACCAGCCGGCGCTACGGTGCCGACGTGACCATTCTCTACCGGCGCCGGGAAGAAGACATGCCCGCCGACGAAGAGGAAATCCACGAGAGCCAGGGCGAGGGTTGTGAGCTCGTAACCCAGGCTATTCCTCTGCGGCTCGAGAAGGGTGATAAAACCCGGCTCAAACTCTACTGGGGCAAAGCGGAAATGGTTCCCGATCCCAAGGGCGGCCGGCCCCGGCCCCAGCTCATCGAGGGCAGCGAAGAAGTCATCGAGTGCGATACCGTCATCCCGGCCATCGGCCAGGCGGCGGACTACAGCTTTATCCCTGAGGAAATCGCCAAGAACCTGGTATTCCCTAGGGGCGGCATCGTCGAAGTTGACGAGTACAAGCGTACCGGCGATCCGAAGATTTTCGCCGGCGGGGACATCACCAACTGGAAGCGGGACGCCATCAGCGCCATCGCAAACGGGCACCCGGGGGCCCAGGGAATAGACCCGTACCTGACAAAGGTAAAGGACAAGAAAAGAACAAGATCGTGAAAAAAGCACAGCTGTCGGCTGACGAGTACAAGATGGTCTTCGAGGCGAGGTTTATCGCCGAGGGCCGGAAAGCGGGGCA
>CAWZYW010000017.1:0-13129 GCA_963966255.1 uncultured Salinispira sp.
TTTCGAACGAATACGATTAATGCGCCGCGCTGCTGACTCGAAAGGACTTCGGCGGCCCGAAGAACGGTATCCACTTCCAGCGGCCGGGAGGACTCCCGGAAGCGAAACAGGCGTCCCTGACCGAGCTGGGTGAAGATTTTGCGAAGTTCGGGCTGGAAAATGATGGCTATGGCGATGACCAGGCTGGGCGCAAGAAAATTCAGCAGCCAGAGCACCGTATTCAGGTTCAGGACCCACGCGAAGGCATAGAGCGTGATGATAAACATGGTGCCGCGAACCAGCTGGATCGCACGGGTCTGGAGAAAAATACTGTATGCTTTGTAGAAAATGATCGCCAGCAGAAGTATATCCGCGATGGGCAGGATATAATCCCGAAGCAGCCAGCTCTCCAGCAGCCAATTCATGAACGGTCCTCGATGCTCAGTGTAATCAATCGATCGACGATGCGCTAATCACCCGCCGTGGCAATGCCGTGGCAGACATCCAGCAGTTCCCGGGTTTCCCGGACATCGTGGACCCGGAACAGGCGCGCGCCTCTGTAATAACTATCGGCAACTACCGCCAGGGAACCAAACAAACGTTGGTCCGGCGGGGGAATCGGACCGGCTTCCGCTTCAGTTCCCGCCAGAATCCGACCGATGAAGCTCTTTCGCGAATGGCCCATCAGCACCGGGAAACCCATCTCAACCAGGCGATCCAGATGCCTGAGCAGCAGCAGGTTGTGAATATGCCCTTTCCCGAAGCCGATGCCCGGATCGATGATGATGTTCTCGCAGGGAATACCCAGGCTTTGGGCATAATCAATGCGCTCCTGGAGAAAATCGCGGACTTCCTGAACCACATCGTGATAGGAAGGATCCTTCTGCATGGTTTCCGGGGTGCCGTTCATATGCATGAGGACGACCGGAACGCCGGCATCGGCCACCAGTCGGCCGAGTTCCGGATCGTCCCGGAGCGCTGAAATATCATTTACCACGTTCGCCCCGGCTTCGAGGGCCGCCCGGGCCACTGCGGATTTTCGGGTATCGATGGAGATGGGAATCTGACTTTCCCGGCGGATCCGTTTGATCAACGGCACTATCCGCTCGATTTCCTCTTCGTCGCTGACGTATTGGGAACCCGGTCGGGTTGATTCACCGCCGATGTCGAGGATATCAGCTCCGTCGAGTATCTGTCTCAGGGCTTTCTGCAGGGCTTCGGTACCGCGGGCCCGGCTTCCGGCGAAAAACGAATCCGGAGTGGCATTTATTATCCCCATGACCAGAGGGCGCTTCCGGGGACCGTACAGCTTTTCTACGAAATCTTCTACTGCGGGATGGATATTGAGATCTTCCATGGTAACGAGTATATCACGGGATTGCGGCAGCTTGTTGCCGGGATCGGGGGGATCAGGCTTGAATAAAACGAACCCCGGCGAACGAAGCGCCGGGGAGCGATCTGATTACTTCTTCTTGTGCCGGTTTTTGCGCAGTTTCTTTTTGCGCTTGTGAGTGGCAATTTTCTTCCGTTTTTTCTTTTTTCCGCAAGGCATTGGGCGCTCTGCTCCTTCTGTGTTTTTTGTATCTCCAGCCTGGATGAAATTCCTCAGCCGCGGGGGCTTTTTCCAGTCGCTAACAGTAATTACGAGCCGCCATTATGCCGGAGGACCAGCAAGCTGTCAAGGGATGTGATCAGGGCTCAGTGATACTACAAGCGGCTCTCGATGATGGCGGACATCGCCGAATCCGGGAAATCCGCGGTATCCGCATCGATCCAGCGTACATCGGGCAGACTGCGGAAAAAGGTCATCTGGCGCTTGGCATAGCGGCGACTGGCCTGCTGAATTTCTCCGATAATCCGGGTCCGGATCTCAGGGGGAAGGCTCTGACCTGATTGGAGGATCGACAGGGCATCCTCGGCAAAGAATTCCCGGTATCCGATTGCTTTCATGCCCGGGTCCCGGGAAGCGCATCCCCCCCGGATCAAGTCCCTGACTTCGGCCTCCAGGCCGTCGGCGAACATCTGCTCCACCCGCCGGTCGATCCGCCGGTACAGATCTTCCCGATCCCGCTTCAGGGCAAGGGGGAGCACCTGCATATCATCCCGGGGCCGCCGGGGCACCGGATAGCTGCTCAGGGGCCGGCCGCTGCTCCGGTACACCTCCAGGGCCCGGAGAATTCGATACCGGTCGGCTTCGGCAATGCGCTCCGACGATACCGGGTCCACTTCCCGCAGCTCGGCCCGCAGAGCGTCCATCCCGCGCATTTCGGCTTCCCGAGCCAGTTCGGCGGCTACCGACGGATCCGCCGGAGGGCTTTCCGGCAGCCCGAACCAGAGATGCTTTATGTAAAACGCGGTACCTCCGCTTACCACCGGTAGCCCACCCCGGGATAGTATGTCGGAAATTGCATGTTCGGCGCTGCGGACGAAATCCGCAACGGTATAGCCCTGGTCGGGATCGACCACGTCAATATTGTGGTGGGGAATGCGTCGAAGCTCTTCGGCCGTGGGTTTGGCGCTTCCGATATCGAGGCCCCGGTACACCTGAACCGAATCGGCGGAAATCACTTCCAGGCCGGGGAAGCGTTCCCTCAGGAGGCTCAGCGGGCGGGTCTTGCCCACGGCGGGGGGACCAAAAAAAAAAACCGCCGTGAGCCGGGGTCCCTGGGAGCCCGATTCCGGCGGTTTATGTTCCCGTTCAAATCCGCGCATACGGATTATCCCTGTTTCGTAATACTTGTGCGATCACTCTTCGATTCGGTATTGAACCTTGCGGGTGAGAATCTGTTTGATCGCCGAGGAGACGATCTTCGCCTGTTCTTCCTCACTGTCCGTATCGCCGGTGACCGTCAATTGATACGCCCGGCGAATGGCGGCGCAGGTCAGTTCATACATATTACCCTCTTCACTCTCAAGGTAATCAAGGGGTATGATCATCAGGAGCACTCCTTAGTTGTGTTGCATCTTGTTAATATATCGTAGATTAGCCCGCTTGATCAACTAGCGGTCCTTCCGGGTCAGTCCTGAAGGCGGTTGATCAGGGTCTGAAGTCGCTCGTCTGCCACCTCGTTGTCAACCTGGCAGGTACCGGCGGCCTGATGGCCACCGCCGCCGAATTCCAGCATGAGATCGCCGATATCCACCTCGTTGCTCTTGTTGAAGATGCTCTTGCCCACGGAAAACACGGTTTTCTCTCGTTTATACCCGTGATTGATCTGGATGGAAACATTGGTCTCGGGATACAAGGCGTATTTCACAAATCGGTTTCCGGCGTAGATCTCGTCGGGAATTTTCATATTTACCACCAGCACGTTGCCCCTGACTTCGGAATTCGCCCTGATCTGCTCCCGAAAGGGCTGCTGATGTTCAAAATAAAGTTCGACCCGCTCCTTCACATCGGGCAGGGCCAGGACTTCCTCGACGCTGTGATCCCGGCAGTAATCTATCAGGTCCATCATCAACTGGTAATTCGATATCCTGAAATTTTTGAAGCGTCCCAGACCCGTTCGGGCGTCGGTGATGAAATTCAACAGCACCCAGTCCCGGGGATTCAGGACTTCTTCGATATTGAAGTTCGCCGAATCACCTTTGTCCACTGCTGTCATCAGCTCAGGGGCGATGCCCGGGAAGGCCTCTCTGCCACCGTAATATTCGTAGATCACCCGTGCTGCCGAGGGTGCATCGGCGTCTATGATGTGATTTTCCGGTCGTTCGCTGATACGGGACATCTCCGAGAGGTGATGATCAAAGGCCCGAAAAATACCCTCCACGTAGGGGAGGTTTGCGGATATGTCGCCCGGACCGACCTCAATCAGGCCATCCTGCATATCCTTGGGATGGACGAACTGGATATCGGAGATAATTTCTTTTTCCTTGAGCAGCACCGCGCAAACGAGTCCGTCAAAATCGCTCCGGGTAATAAGGCGATAGGATCCCTGGGTTTTTTCAGGCATGGCGCCTCCCGAAAAAAGCGTAAGGCATTCATGGGCCCTTTGCAAGTTGCAAGCATTGCTCCGCAGTTATACAATGCGGCCATGCAATTCAACGGAACCGATACCAATCACCTCTATATCCTGGCGGGGGATATCGGAGGAACCAACACCAGCCTCGCCCTGGTCCGAGATGACGAAGGCCAGTTCAGCATCCGCTCTCGCCGGGTCTATCCGACCCAGGAACTCTCAAGCCTGTCGGAGGCTATCAGGGACGCCCTGGAAGCCTTCCGCGCGGAACTGGGGAGCCTGGACATCCAGGCATCATGCCTGAGCATCGCGGGGCCGGTGGTGGATAATCGCTGCGTCCCCACGAATATTTCCTGGAGCCTGGACGGCAGAGAAATCGAAAAGGAGTTCGGCTTCCGGACCCTGGTGATCAATGATTTCACGGCGATCTGCTACGGAATTCCCCTGCTGAATCCCGATGATCCCTCGGAGCTGACACCCCTGCCCCATCCCGGCGGCACATCCCCGATACCGACGGAGTACCTGCCCGGGGTCGGCGTTCAGGCGGTGGTCGGCGCAGGCACCGGTCTCGGGGTGGGATACCTGATCGCCGAACAGAGCCGGATTCTGGCTCTGCCCGCCGAGGGAGGCCATGTGGATTACGCTCCTTTCGATGAGATAACCCTCCAATTGCGCAACTGGATGGCGGAAAAGCTTGAGGAAGCGCCGGAACCGGAAATGTTCATAAGCGGTATCGGCATCGCGAACCTCTTTCGCTTCATGCGGGAGGCCCGGAACGCCGACAGCGAGATTCTCCGGCGCATCGAGGAACTTCCCGACGCTGAAAAGCCGCAGGCGATCAGCGCCGCCGCCGATGAGGATGAAACATGCGCGCAGATCATGACCATGTTCGTGCGCATGTACGCCCGGGTGGCCCACAACCTGGCCCTGGGCTATATTCCCAAAAAGGGCCTGTTCCTGGCCGGCGGGATCGCGGCGAAGAACAAGCGCTGGTTTCTGGAGGATGACCGATTCATGAAGGCATTCCTGCATAATTACCAGCCCACCATTCGTCCGGTGCTGGACAATATACCGGTGTACATCGTCGAAGATTATAAGATCAGCCTGTACGGGGCGGCCCACGCCTTCGTCCAGCTCACCAAGTTCATTCACCCCTGAGGAGCGTATCGCGGGGCAAGTCCGATGTTTCCCGGGAGGAATCCATGGCACAGGATGCAAATGAAAGCAAAGTCGATTCGATGCTCCGGCAGGCGGGAATAGACCCGCAGTTGAGTCGCTGGGTCCTGGACAAGGTGCGGCGCATGGATGAAGCCGGCGGTTCGGGAAACACCCTGGAAGTCGCCGGTTTCCCGCGACCCCGATCCGGACCCTTGAGCATCCCCGAATCCGGCAGGGACAGCATTGCGGATATCAGCGATCCCGATGCGCTCTCAATCGAGGTGCCTGCCGAAATACTGCGCCGCAGGATCGAAGGGCTTGAATTGCCGGAGCCCATACTCGCCCGGCTTCGCTCGGCCGGTTGTCTGCCCGGGTCCGGCGGGGATCCCCGGCGGCTGGACCGCGGAATGCTCAGACTGCTGGGGCTGGCCGCCCTCCCGAGGGTCAGTTACGGGATTCTCAACGGCGGTTCCGCCACCAGCTACGTGGATGAGAAGAAAAACCGGGGATTTCACGGAACGCTTTTCGAAGGCTATCTGGAGCTGTTCACCCGGCAGGCCGGGTCCTGCTCCGGGCGGGCAAAGGGGCTCACCCCGGGCTACATCAACCCCGACGGCAGTTCAGGGTTCAGCTTCATCGAGCTGAAAATCCGTTCGGCCCTGCTGCTCCTGGGCGAGCACGATCGCCTCTTTCCAGAGAGCCGGGACCTGAGCTTGCGGGACCCGGCGAACTGGCCCCGGCCCCTGTTCCCCCTGTTTCAGATGACCAGCAGCGGCAACGACGCTGAGATTTCCGCCGCCCTGGAGGAATATCGGGAAAGCCCAGCCCTGGCGGACCTGGTCTGGAGCGCGAATATCGGCGATGAATGGTTTCTCACTGGAATTCAACCGCTGATCGCCGCCCTGACCCACAGCGGGGAAGTCGCCCCGCCGAATCGACCGCGGGATTTTTTCCTCAACGCCGGGGGCCGTGTGGATTCACCCCTGGCGCTTCCCGGAGGCCACGGTCAGAATTTCTTCGCCCTGGAAGAGGTGTATCGGGATCTGCGGTCACGAGGGAAGCGTCTGGCTTACCTGGGCAATGTGGATAACCTGGGTTTTCTGGCGGACCCGGTGGAAATCGCCCTGATGATCCTGTTTGATTCGCCTGCGGGCTTCGACTTTTCCTACAAAACCCGGGTTGACGTCAAGGGCGGCGTCCTGCTTGAAACCTCCGACGCTTCGCTGACCTGCGGCGACATAGGACCGGCGATCAGCCGCAGCGAGGTGGAAGCGGCGGAAGGGCGGGGAGATGCCATTCTCTTCAATTGCGCCACCGGTCTCTTTGATCTGAACTACCTGGATGAGCAGCTGCTGAGGATCCAGCAGAATCTGCCTCTTCGCGTGAGCGATCAGGACAAGGACGCCGGGCGCTATGCCCAGGCCGAGCAGGTCACCTGGGAGGTCATGGGCCTCATCGATGGGTTCACCGCCTTCGGCGTGGATAAGTACCGGCGATTCCTGGCAAGCAAGCTCATCGTGGAGAATTTTATGACCAGCGGCATCGGGCTGGAGGAAACCTGGTTCCCCACGGAACTGGGGGAAACCGCCCGGGCGCTGTACCGGGGCTTTATCAGGATCATGGAAGATGAATACCGCATGGAAATGCGGAACGGACGCTGGCTCCCTTCGGATGCGAAGGCATCGGGTCAGGCGTAGAGCATGCTCTCGTCGAAATCCTGCTGGAGGCGCTCTCCCACATAGGCCTTGATTTTCTGGACCGCGCCGGTGTCGCTGTGATTGCGGAACACCAGCACCCATAACGGCGGTTTCTCACCATTCCCGTCGATTCGGGAACCCATGATTACCCCGTCCACCATAACCAGGCGGCTGTTCAGTTTCAATTGTATCTTTTCAAGTACCATGCCCTTCTTTATCCCATCGGGCTGGGCGCCGGGGTCGAACTGGCAGGCCATGCCGGCAGAGCTCACATCCAGGATAGTACCCTGGTAGGTATCACCATACAGGCGGAGGTTAAAGCGCGATTTGGCAGGATCGACGCAGCGCACCCGGATGTACTGACGCTTTCCCCGGGAGTACCACTGCTTGATCAGCGCTTGCATCAGCGTGAATATCTGCTGGGGGCTGCGGCCCATATCAAAGGCGTCGAAGGGAATTTCCAGATCGACCTTGCTCTTGATATGATCCCGGGTATCCTTTCCGATAAATACCGGCAGGCTCCGCTGTTGCATGAACAAAGTCTGATTTTCCTTTACCAGCTGATACCAGCTGCCTTCTTCAGGCTGTTTCTCGATATTAAAAAATATGATGCTGCTCTTGTACTTGCGCAAAGCCGGAAGGAGATGATGATGATTCCGCAGGGCCACCGTCTTGTATTCCGCCCGGATCAACAGGCTGAGAAACTGCTGCACCATCCAATCTTCGGGATTGGCGAATACGATCCTGCTGCTTTCTTCATAGGCTTTAGAATCTACCGGGGTTGCCTCGTTTTTATCGATGTCCGGGCTTTCAGAGTCGTCCATAGGTTCTCCACATGATATTCAACGGCGAGAGGAGAAACGCACAATTATTTGCTGCTTCAAACATCACTTCTCCAATAAAAGGGATTTCTCATCTTCCGCAATAAGAGTATAAACAGGTGCAGGAATGCTGACCAGAGTAAAATTGAAAAAGGACCCCGGGTTTATTTCTCGAAATCCTTGTACAGCATGGACGCCTGAATACCCCGGTTATTCTGGTACTTGCCGCTGGAATAGCGTGCGTGTTCCCCTTCAAGACTGTGGTAGAAAATCTGGCATATCTCCACGCCGGCGTATACCCGAATCGGCTGGACGCAGAAGATCTCAAGGGTCCAGAAACCGTTGAAGCCCACGTCGCCGAATCCCGCGGTGATGTGAACAAAAAGCCCCAGCCGTCCGATGGAGGAGCGGCCCTCCAGCATGGGTACCAGGTTCTCCGTGCGGGTATGCTCAACAGTTCTGCCCAGGTATAGGCGGTTGGGTTTCAGTAATAGCTCTTCCTCCGGAATGGTCAGGGGGGAAGCGGCATTGGGCTTTTTCATATCCAAAACCGGTTCATCGTATACCAGCAAATCCTGATGAAGTCTGAGATTGTAGGAATTGGGGTTGAGCTGATCGGGGTTGTAGGGATCGATGATGATGTCGGAACCCAGTCGTTTTTGAATTTCCAGGCCGGAAAGAATCACTAATCGCTCCTCAGGAATTTCAGGACTGGTCCCCGGAGGGTGCGCGTCAGCCGGCTCGAAGGAGACGGCGCTCCGCGGTAGAACCTGGACGCCGAATCCCGGGGAATCCGGCGTCAGAAGTGCTACATCAGGTCCTTGGGCTTGCGGGCCTGGTTACCGGTCTTTTCGCAAACCGCGAAATGACGCATTTTACCGTTCTCGAACACGGACTTCATGATGATCTTTCCGCCCCAGCGGCTTACCAGTTCCTGGGCGCCTTCACGACGGGCGTTTTTCGAAATATTTCCAGCCATAATTTCTCCTCGAAATCGTACCAAGGCTACACCCAAACTCATGGAGCGTAAAGGGCGTCAGCCGAACTTTTTTAAACGCTGTGCAATACAGGAGATAGATTTGTATCAGAAAGCTGCCGGATATTCAAGCCCGGTTCACCGGGCCGGGAAATACCAGGACCTTGCATCGAAAAGCCCGAAGGGGATCGGGACAAAAAAAAGCCCCCGGCGAACCGGAGGCGCTATATCGATGCTGCCGGCTTCTCAGTCGGCGTCGATGGCATCTACGGGACAGACTTCCACGCAGGCCCCACAACTGGTACAGACGTCGGGGTCGATGACGCGGAGATCATCCTTTTCGCTGATCGCTTCTACGGGACACTCAGGTTCGCAGGCCCCGCAGTTGATGCATTCACTGTTAATCGAATAAGCCATACTTGACTCCTCGTTTCTGGTTTCCCCCCGAGTATAGACCCTGACCGGTCAAATGACAAGAGACTTCAATGCTGCATTTCACCAGCGAAGCCTCACAACTGCGGCGTCCGCCATGGGGATTGCCGCAGGCTTGCGCACCTCGATAACGCCTCCGTCGATCTGCGGGTAGCTCCGGCAGATCAATGCACGGTATTCGCTCACCAGGGTCTCCACCAGCAAATAGCGTCCGTTTTTCGCATGGGAGATAAACTGTTCCGCCAGATCATCGTATCCGACGGTGAGGCTTACGTCATCGCTGGCGACCGCCTGACTCACATCGACCTCCACCGCCAGGTCCGCCTCGAGGATCTGTTCCCGGTGCCGTTCGTGCTCAAGCACTCCGATAATGCAGGATACCTTCAAATTCAGAAAACCGATTTCCACGTGCCCGCTCCACTATTCGCTGGTTTTTCTCTATAATGCTTCTTTATCAGTATACTACAGACAATACAACCCGCCCGGGCACAGGGGCGGATCGAGAGCACTGCATGGATTTTTTTTCCCTTGAGCCCGAAGAAATCATCAGCGCGGCCGAGAGCCTGGGCTTTTCCTGCACCGGGCACATACAGCAGCTGAACAGCATGGAAAACCGGGTCTTCGACCTCCGACTGGAGGACGGCAGCCACCTCATATCGAAATTCTATCGACCGGGACGCTGGAACCGGGAGGCAATAGAGGATGAACACCGCTTCCTCGCTCACCTGATAAGCTCGGAAATTCCCGTCTGCGCCCCACTGGAGCGGGATGGAGTCAGCCTTTTCGAAGCCCGGGGACTCTATTTCGCCCTCTGGCAGCGTACCGGCGGCCGGCTCATCGACGAATTCAACCATGATATCCTGCGGCGGATCGGAGGGTATCTTGCCCGAATCCATGTGGCGGGACGGGGGATCTCCCTGGATCACCGGCCCCGGATGGACGGGGCCTTTATGGTCGCCCGTCATCGCGATTATCTTCACGAACAAAACCTGCTGCCCGACGCTCTGGCGGGCCGGTACGATGAACTGTCGGCCTATCTGGAGCTATCGGCGGCCAATCTGGAAAAGCAGAGCGCCTATCAGCCCATCCATGGCGACTGCCATACGGGGAATATGCTCCTGGGAGACGGGGGGCTTTTTTTCCTGGATTTCGATGACGCCATGACGGGGCCGCCGATTCAGGACATGTGGATGGTGGTGTCGGACAGCGCAGAGGCCCAGGACCGGAAAACCGCGGCCTTCCTGGAGGGCTATGAGCAGTTTGCCGCATTCCCGATGGAAAGCATCCGTTTCCGGGAGCTGATGAGGGCCCTTCGCTACATCGCCTACAACGGATGGATTGCCCGTCGGAGAGATGATCCGGCGGTGAGCCGGGCTTTCCCCGATTTCGGAAGCAGGGAGTACTGGGAGGGCTTTATCCTGGATCTTGAGGATCAAATCGATCAGATCGAGCGCGACAGCGGATACCAGGCCGGCGGTTCCGCTCCGCAGCCGGCGGTCCAGGGTCCCGATGAGCCCGAGCTGAGCGACGAGGATTATTTTTTCGATCTGGATGACGGCCGTTGGACTCCCGGCCAGCAGTGAAACAAAATCGAGACCCTATGCCCGAAGACGCTCCATGCCGCTTTGAAGCATTCGCTTCGCCTCGGTGATCAGTTCCACGGTTTCTTCCCAGCCGATGCAGGCGTCGGTAACGCTCACCCCGTATTTAAGCTGGGAGATGTCTTCGGGAATGGCTTGATTGCCCGGGAAATGGTTGCTTTCCAGCATAAAACCCATCACCTCATCCACCCCGCTCAGACGCTGGCGGATGATGTCTTCCAGGACGATGTGCTGGCGCTGGTGATTCTTGCCGCTGTTGGCGTGGCTGCAGTCCACCATCACCTTGTCGATCAGCCCGGCGTTGCGCAGAGCCTGGCCGGCCTTTTCGATATGATCACGGTAATAGTTGGGACCGTCCTTGCCTCCCCGGAGAATCAGATGGCCCATATCATTCCCGCTGGTCCTCAGCACGCATGTCTTGCCATCAAGATCGATACCGATAAACGAGTGGCTGTGCTTCGAGCTGGTCATGGCATTCACCGCCGTGTCAACCGACCCGTTGGTTCCGTTCTTGAATCCGATGGGCATGGACAATCCGCTGGACATCTCCCTGTGGGTCTGGCTCTCGGTGGTCCTTGCGCCGATGGCTCCCCAGCTCAACAGGTCGTCGATGTACTGGGGAACGATGGGATCAAGCATTTCAGAACCCGCGGGCATGCCCATGGCGGTGATATCCAGCAACAGCTTTCGGGCGGTTCGAAGCCCTCCCTGGATATCATTGCTGCCGTTCAGCTGCGGGTCCAGAATCAGACCCCGCCAGCCCAGTTTGGTCCGGGGCTTTTCGAAATAGACCCGCATGACGATGTAAATGCTGTCCTTTACTTCCTCCGCCAGGGCGACGAGCTTTTCCGCGTACTCCAACCCGATTTTCGGATCGTGAATGGAACAGGGGCCCACAATCGCCAACAGCCGGGAATCTTCGCCCCTGAGGATTGCCTCGATGGTCCGACGGCCTTCGACGACCGTTTTGTTGCTGGTTTCGCTGGCCGGCAGTTCGGCAAGGAGCTCCCTGGGCGTGGTAAGGGTTTCGGATGATTGTATGCGTAAGTCGCTGGTTCGTTCCATATGCTTAAATCCTGATCTCTTATAATACTCTTATAAAACTATGCTGCAAAATACCGGCATCGGGCGCGGCATGGCCACAAAAAAAGCGCTTCGCCGGGATGAACATCCTACCGAAATGGCCTCGCCCGGGCAAGGCCCGCGGCATTCGCAATTGACCACCGGCCACTGTGCTGATACTCTCGGCAATATGGAACGTTACCGTGTACGCGAACTATTAAACATGAATCCCGGCGAAGCTCCCGTGTTGTGCAAGGGATGGATCCGCACCGCCCGGGATTCCAAGAACATTGTGTTTTTCGAAGTAAATGACGGCTCGAGCATGAAGAATCTCCAGATTATCCTGGATAAAGATAAATTCCAGGGCCTGGAACTCGGCGGTCTGCAGAACGGCGCCAGCGTGGAGGTTTCAGGTCCACTGGTGGAAAGCCCGGGAAAAAATCAGAAGGTTGAAATGCATGCCAGCGAACTGCGCATAATCGGCGATGCCGATCCCGAAACCTACCCCATGCAGAAGAAGCGCCATTCCTTCGAATACCTGAGAGAAATCGCTCACCTGCGTCCCCGGACCAATACCTTCGGGGCCGTCGCCAGGGTGCGAAACGTCATGTCCGCCGCGGTGCACCGCTTTTTTCAGGAGAGAGGCTTTCTCTGGGTACACACCCCGATCATCACCGCCAGCGACGCGGAGGGAGCCGGGGAAATGTTTCAGGTAACCACCCTGGATCCCCAGGCCCTGCTGAAGGCCGACGGGTCGGCGGCCGACGCGAAAATCGATTATGGCCGGGATTTCTTTGGAAAGCCCGCATATCTGACGGTCAGCGGGCAGCTCAACGCGGAAATCTACGCAACCGCCTTGGACCGGGTGTACACCTTCGGCCCCACCTTCCGTGCGGAAAACTCAAATACCAGCCGCCATCTGGCGGAATTCTGGATGATCGAACCGGAAATCGCCTTCTGCGACCTGGACCAGAACATCGACTGGGCCGAAAATTTCCTGAAATATGTCCTGGGGGCGGTTCTCGAGCAGGCTGCCGATGATATGGATTTCTTTGACCTGCGCATCCAGAAAGGGATCATCTCTCAGCTTCAGGCGGTAATCGACAGCTCATTCGCCCGGATCAGCTACAGCGAGGCGGTGGCAGAGCTGCAAAAATCCGCGAAAAGCTTCGAGTATCCGGTATCCTGGGGCGTGGATCTTCAGAGCGAACACGAGAAATTTCTCACTGAGGAAGTGTTCAAGGGACCGGTGGCGGTCACCGACTATCCCAAGGACATCAAAGCCTTCTATATGCGGCTGAATGATGATGAAAAAACCGTTCGCGGGGTCGACGTACTGGTACCCCGTCTCGGGGAGATCATCGGCGGCAGCCAGCGCGAAGAGCGCCTGGACGTGCTGACCCGGCGGATTGCCGAAACCGGCCTGAAAGAGGAAGACTACTGG
>CAWZYW010000018.1:0-12924 GCA_963966255.1 uncultured Salinispira sp.
GGGCGGCCCGGAGATGAGAAGCGGGTACGCGGGGTCGGGGCTGTTTCCCCCCTACGGGGCTCCTCGGGGTGGGACGGCTTTTTTGGTGGGTGTTTTTCCCGCGGGCAGCAGATAAAGCGGGGGCTTGACCAGCGGTTCGCGGTCCGCCTCGGACTTCGGCGCATCAACCGCCTGCAGGGCGGTGAGCTTTATCAGCAGCCCCAGGGCTTTCGCCAGCAGAATCGGCCGGCGAAACCCGTGTATTTTCGGCAGTGCCAGCATGTTTCCGGTGAAAAACGCGACGAATTTGCTCAGGCTGGAGAACTCAAGGCAGATATCCCAGGTCGCCGCGATACCCCGGCCCATGGTCGGCTCGCCGTCTTTGAACTGCAGGTAGGTACCCTGATCGCCATCGGAATCACGGGCCATGATCTGAATCACGGCATTGGACCCGGCGAATGAAGATTTGATTCTTTCATCATCGTTGACCACCACCTTCAGCAGGGGAATGGCCGCGTTGAAGAATATTTTCGAGGTATAGAGAAGATCGCTGCGTTCCATTAAAAATCATCCTCCCAATTGTCATCCTCCTCAAACTCCATTCCCATGGTCTCCCGGACGGCCTCCAGAATTCCGTTGGTGTCTATTCCGTGATGGGCCATAAGGTCCTCATGGAGGCCGATGATGGAGAACTCATCCTGGATGCCCAGCCGCCGGAAGCTGCAGCTCTTTCGGCTTTCGGCGATCACCTCTGCCACCGCCGAGCCCAGGCCGCCGACCACGTTGTGGTCCTCGACGGTGATGATCCGCCGGGTATCGAACAGGGCTTTTAGAACCGCATCATTATCCAGGGGCTTGATGCTGTGCATGTTGATCACCCGGACGCTCAGGCCGTCGGTTTTTTCCAGAATTTTCGCCGCTTCGTTGGCCTGGTACACCGTCGCCCCGGTGGCGATAATGGTGAGGTCCGATCCGTCTCGGATCTGTATCGAACGCCCGATTTCGAAATCATAATCATCATCGGCGTAGAGCTGCATATCAAAGCCCCGGTTGATGCGAATATACACCGGCCCTTCTATTTGATAGGCGGCACGGACCGCCTTGCCGGTCTCGATGCCGTCTGCCGGGGAGATCACCGTCAGCCCCGCGATGCTGCGCATCACCGCCAGGTCCTCGGTGGCGTGATGGGTGGTGCCCGCCTGCCCGAAGGAGGTCCCGGCATGGGTGGCGATGATCTTCACGTTGGAACGGGGATAACAGATATCGGTGTGCACCTGCTCCGCCGCCCGCATGCTGGTAAAAATCGCGAAGGTGGAGACGAAGGGGATAAGCCCCGACTCCGCCATGCCCGCCGCGGTGCCGAACAGGTTCTGCTCGGCGATGCCCATGTTGTAGAACCGTTCGGGGAAACGTTCCTGAAAGATGCCGATTTTCGTGGATTTCGCCAGATCCGCGGTGAGGGCCACCACCCGGGGATCAGCCTCCCCGAGTTCAACCAGGGTATTTCCGTAAATTTCCGAGCTGTTGAGTTTGGTCGAATCGATGGCGGTAAATGTCAGTCCTTTTGCCGGTGAAGACATGGTATGCTCCTAATTCAGTATGTTTCGGTAATAGTTTTCGATGGAAGATTTACACAACTCCACCTTGTCGGAATCGATGCCGCCGTAGTGCCAGGTATAATCATCTTCCATGAAATCGATGCTCTTGCCCTTCACGGTATTCGCCACGATGCAAACCGGACGCTCCTTGGCATGTACCGCATGGGTGAACGCCGCGTCGATGGCGTTCAGATCATGTCCGTCGATGGAAAGGACGTCGAAGCCGAAGGCAGCGAGCTTGTCTTCCAGAGGGTCGAGTCCCATGATGCTCTCAGTTTCGCCGTCGATCATGCAGCGGTTCCGGTCGACGATGGTTATCAGATTGGTTGCCCGGTAATGGTTGATGGCCATTGCGGCTTCCCACACCGAGCCCTCGTTCATTTCCCCGTCGCCCAGGATGCACCAGGTTTTCCATCCCGCTTCCTGGCGCCTGGCCCCCAGGGCCAGGCCGAGGGAAATCGAGAGGCCGTGGCCCAGGCTCCCGGTGGAAATATCCACGCCGGGTACCTTGTTCCGGTCGAGGTGGATTCCGAGATTCGAGCCCGTGAGATTGAATTCCTTCAGCCATTCGCGGTCGAAAAAACCCAGGTCGGCCAGCACCGCCGCATGTCCCACGCCGGCGTGACCTTTGCTCAGCACAAAGCGGTCCCGGTCCGTTTTCTCCGGATCCGCGGGATCGATATTCAGGTACTTGTGATACAACATCACCATCATATCCAGCATGCTCATTGCGCCGCCGATATGGGCCGAACCGGCCCAGAAGGTGGTGTCGACGATCAGTTTACGCAAGTCCTTCCCTTTCTGGTGAAGCCGGATAAAATCCTCTTTACTCAAGCTCATTGTCATTCTCCTTGGGTTGCCTTCGGATGAGTTTTCGCAACCACGTCGAAGGCCTCGTCGGCGACCTCCAATGTCCGGGCGATGTCGTCATCAGTCAGCGAGCAATTAATAAAGTGATTATGGTGAGAGGTGAAAAATACCCCTCTTCTGGCACATTCGGAACTGAAGGTCTGCATGGACCTCAGGCTGTCATCAGAAGGTATGGATATATAGAACATCGAAGGAGCGCCGCTGATGCGCAGCCGGATGCCGTGGTCCCCCGCCCGCTCCCTCAGGCCCTCGGTAAGGGCGCTGCCCAGGCGCAGCATAAGATTCGCTCCATCGAGGCGATGGAGCTCCCGCACCGTGGCGGCGGCGGCGGCCATGGGCACCGCGCTGGACCAGTAACTGCCGGTATAAAACACATCGGTCACCGCCGATCTCAGTTCATCCCTGCCAACCAGGGCCGAAATGGCGTAACCGTTTCCGATGGCCTTGCAGTAGGCCGCCAGATCAGGGGTGAAACCGAAGTAATGGGCAGAGCCGGCCAGATCCAGCCGGAAGCCCGCCCGGACGTCGTCAACCGCGAGGACGATGTCGTTAGCCCGGCAGAGCCTTTCCACTTCCTGCCAGAACCCCGGTGCCGGCAGGGCATTGTCTTCGAATATCGGATGATGATATGGGGTGGCCATCAGGCAGGCGATCTCATCTTTCTGCCTCCGGATAACATTTTCCAGCCCTTCGAGATCGTTCCACTTCACGTAGATATTGTTCGCCAGATCTTCCCGGGTAATCCCCGGCCGCCCATGCTTCTGGGTCCAGGGCGCCACGCCGTGGTAGCCGCCCTTGAACAGGACGGTCTTTGTCTTGCCGGTGTGTGCCCGCGCGGCCATGACCGCCAGGCTGGTCACGTCATTGCCGTTCTTGGCGAAAAACGCCCAGTCGGCGATTTCGATGGTTTCCACCAGCAACTCGGCCAGCTCCACCTGGATTTCTCCCGGCATGGGCATGCAGTTGCCCAGCTGCGATTGCCGCGCCGCCGCCTGATCCACCAGCTCGTTGTTGTAACCGAGCACATTGGGACCGAAGGCGCACATATAATCGATAAACTCGTTCCCGTCCACATCCCAGAACCGGCTGCCCTTTGCCCGCTCAACGTAGAAAGGATAGGAGTCCACCGGAATAAACTGAGACTGAACCGGCCCCAAATGTCCGGGGATACCGCCGGGGATTACCTTCAAACCTCTTTCAAAAAGCGCTCTGGTCCTGGCATAACGTTCCGTTGCGATTGCCTGCATATATCCTCCTCAGCTCACATACGCGGGAATCCGGTCCAATACCGGATTCAGATAATCGACCATGGGAATAAAGCCATCCATTCCCGCTCTCCCCAATCCGATCAGATCGAAGATATTCCTTCCGGAAGTCAGAACCTCAAAAAGCGCACGGAGATCGGCGAACCAAAGGCTGCAGCGGGCATTCTCGCTGTACCCCCTGCGGCTTTCGAGAACGCCGTCCTTCGCCCGGATAAAGAGGGCGAACTCCTCCCCGGCTCTCAGCTGGATGTCCCCGTCCGGGATGTGGCTGGAAGAGCTGTTGGCCAGGCGATCCCGATTCGCAATGGGGCTCAGGGCATGAAATGCCACATAGCCTAAAAGCCGGGTATGGATTCGAAAGATCTCGTCATCCTCCAGGGCCCGGGAATCGGCCCGAAGATAAAATTCGAGACGCTTGGCCAGGGCGCTGAAGGTTCCGGTTAGGAAGCCGATCTGGGCAATGCCTTTTGTCGGGATCGGAAGAGCCTTTCCGTCGACCATACGATTGAAATGTGAAGGTGATACAAATCTCAGATGCATGCCCGTCCGGACAATGCACCCCTGCCCTACTTCAAGGGTTCCGTCGGCAATGGACATCCATCCCCGGGGGCCTCCGCCGGCTACGGTGAACGCGATATTCAAGCGGGTTTCACCGATGATGTCCCGGCTCATCGGATCAAGGCGAACCAGCTCTTCCATCGCTTTCAATACTGCGAACAAATTGACATGAGATAGAATCTTCTCAGACTTGCCGGCTCTTTTTTCCATGAGACCTCCAGGTTTTGAATGATAACTGAACGCAACCCAATATAGAGCGAGCGCTCGCTCTATATGTGATTATATTCCGATAAAATAATTTTCACAAGGAAATAATCGGGGTATAGTGATTCGATGGAACAACCCTGGTCAAAGACCTTCGCGAAATTGCCGAAGGAACGGCAGAATCAGATTATCGAAACGGCAATAGCGGATTTCGCCCAGTTCGGATATAACGGAACCAGCATCAACAAACTGGCAGCCAGGGCCGGCATAAGCATCGGAGCGCTCTATTCCTACTTCCCGTCGAAAGAGGCGCTGTTCCTGACGGTGATCCATCGGGGTTACGAAGTGCTGGAATCTCTCTTCTACGGTCTGGATATCGAAGGTCTGGAACTCCGGGAAATTTTCCGCCTGCTGATTCGCAGCGCAATCACCTATTCCAGGATGCATTCATCGCTGACACAAATCTACCTGGATATGTCCACCCAGGCTCTCAGCCACCTTTCCCCGCGCCTGGCCGAGATCCTCGAACGTCAGTCGCTGGATTTCTACCGGTCAATCCTTGAAGGTGCCCGGGATTCAGGCCAACTCGATTCGTCTCTGGATATCGACAGCGCGGCATATGTCCTGGATACCATACTCATGTCGCTGCAACAGGCCTTCGCATCGAGCTACTACGGAGAGCGACTGAAAATTTACCAGGGTCCGGATGTGATAAAAAAACCCGGCGATTTCATCGAACATATGACCGAACTTCTGATGCGGATGTGCAGCCCAGAAACATAAGCCGTTCCTGAAAAATGATCATGTATTCACAGGATCGGAGCCGGCCAGGGGTACTGATGTCTTTTCCACGATGGTGGAAAGCACAATGGTGCTGCTGGTTTTGTCAATTCCCGGAATAGTCGTCAGTCTTTCCCGGGTGAATTCCTCGAAGTCCTCGATATTGTCGCAAATCACCTTAAGCAGATAGTCTTTCTCACCGGCGAGGCGATGGCACTCCATAACCTCCGGAAGGGAATTGATCCTTGAATTGAAGGTCGTCATGACCTGGGATGAATGCTCTTTCATGGTGACGAAGATAAACGCCTTGATATGCTTCTCCACCTTCTTCTCATCAACCAGAGCCACATACTGACGGATGACTCCGGCGGCCTCAAGTTTTTTCACCCGTTCCAGAGTTGTAGCGGGCGCAAGTCCGATGCGGGAAGCGAGATCCTGATTGGTTATCGAACTGTCAGCCTGCAGAAGTTCGAGGATTCTCCGGTTGATGCCGTCGAGACGGGCCATGGGGCCTCCTGTTTGCCCTCCCCGGCCTGGTTCTCTTTCCAGGGAGATCGGATAATTCTCCGTATTCCGTATTATATTCGTATTTATAAACAAAAAGCCATATATAATTCGACATTATTTGCCAAATACCCAATTTGGGCGTATAAAGGAAGGAGACCATCAATATTTAGGGGACGACTATATGAAAGAACATGTACTGCTCGGCGACGAGGCCCTGGCCCTCGGGGCGATTCATGCGGGCATATCGCTGGCATACGGATATCCCGGAACGCCGTCGACCGAAATCATCGAGTATCTGCAACGGGTCCAGGGAGAATGGAGTTATCGGGCCCAGTGGTGCTCCAATGAAAAGACGGCATACGAGGCGGCGGTGGGAGCTTCCCTGATGAACCGGAGGAGTCTGGTAACCATGAAGCATGTGGGCCTGAACGTGGCTGCCGATCCGTTTATGAATTCGGTGCTCATGAATATCAAGGGCGGCCTGGTGCTGGCGGTGGCGGATGACCCCGGGATGCACTCGTCCCAGAACGAACAGGATTCCCGCTACTTCGCCGATTTCGCGAAAATGCCCTGCCTTGAGCCCCGGAATCAACAGGAAGCCTATGAAATGACCATGGAGGCCTTCGATCTTTCCGAGCGATTCCACGTCCCGGTGATGATCAAGCTGGTCACCCGCCTGAGCCATTCCCGGGCGGTAGTTGCGGCAAAAGACGACAACGAAGCGCGGGAACAGAACCAGAAGGAAAAATTCACCGGAACCACCGACTACATGGTGCTCCCGGCGATCAGCCGGCGCAATTACGCCCACCATCTCGATGTGATGAAGGAACTGGAAAGCTGGAGCGAGGAGCATCCGCGTAACGTCCTGGAAATCAACGATGCCCGCAGTGACATCGCGGTGATCACCACCGGCCTCGGCGGGAATTATTACGAAGAGAACCTGGATGAAATGGAACCCGCTCCGAGCCGCCTGCATATATCGGCCTATCCGCTGCCGGTGAACAAGATCCGTCGGCTGGCTGAAAGCGCGGACCGGGTGGTCTGTATCGAGGAAGGCTATCCCTACGTGGAGCGGCTGTTAAACGGACTGCTGCCAGGGGACAAAGTAATCAGCGGCAAGCTCGACGGGACGGTGCCGGCTTCCGGTGAACTGAATCCCGATAATGTCAGACCGGCCATAGGCCTTGAGCCAATGACCGTGGCCGCCATTGATCCGGGCCCGCTGCCGGGACGCCCGCCCCAACTCTGCCCGGCCTGCCCCCATGCCGACAGCTTTAATTCCATCAAGGACGCCCTCGAAGCCTATCCTGACAGCCTGGTCACCAGCGATATCGGCTGCTACACCCTGGGTTTCCTCCCCCCCTACAATGCCATCGAGACGGCCTTGTGCATGGGCGCATCCATCCCCATGGCCCGGGGAGCGGCGGAATCGGGTATGCATCCGGCCATCGCCACCATCGGGGACAGCACCTTTATGCATTCCGGGCTCACCGGGCTGGCCGATGCCGCGGCGGCAAACGTGCCGATGACCGTGATCATTATGGATAACGAGACCACCGCCATGACCGGCGGCCAGGACACGGTGGTGTCTTCTCCCCAGATCCGCCGGGCGGTGGAAGGCCTGGGCGTGGACCCGGAGCACATCGTCGAGCTGGTACCCCTGCCGAAAAAACGGGAGGAAAACACCGCCGCCATGAAGCGGGAATTCGAGTATCGCGGTCTGTCGGTGGTCATCGCCATCCGGGAATGCGTCCAAACCCTGAAAAAACGAAACCTGGCGAAGAAGGCCGTAAAGCAGGCGGGCGATGCGTCCGGCGCGAAAGCAGCGGAAAAGGCGGAGGCATAACATGAAATACGACATCATCCTTTCAGGGGTCGGCGGACAGGGCATATTATCGGTGGCAGCGGTGATCGCCACGGCGGCAATGAACGAAGGCTACCGGGTGCGCCAATCCGAGGTTCACGGCATGGCCCAACGGGGCGGTGCCGTCCAGGCCCACTTGCGCATATCCGACGGAAACATCCCCTCGGACCTCATCGGCCGGGGCCGGGCGGACATGATTCTCAGCATGGAACCCCTGGAAAGCCTGCGCTATCTGGACTACCTCAAGCCCGACGGAAGGCTGGTCAGCGCCTCCGAGGCGTTTACCAACATCCCCGACTACCCCGATGAAAACGGTATCCACGGGGCCATCAGCAAGGTGGCCAACTCCCGGCTCATCGCCACGAAAGACCTGGCCAAACAGGCGGGATCAATCAGGGCGGCCAATATGGTTCTCATCGGCGCGGCGGCGCCCTATCTGCCGCTGAAGCCCGAAGCCATTCAAAAAGCGGTGGCTGACCTATTCATGCGCAAGGGAAAGGAGACCGTTGATATCAACCTCAAAGCCCTGGAGATGGGGAGGGCCGCATGACTTTCGCCGAACTGGAACAAAAAGTACTGGGGGGACCCCGGCGAACCATCGCCGTGGCGGGAGCCAGGGGCGATGAAGTATTCACCGCTCTGGCCGATGCCGGCGGAAAGGGACTGGCGTCGTTCCTGCTCACCGGAGATCCCGAACTGATCGAATCCGAGGCAGTACAACACGGCCTGACTGATTACCGGGTCATCCCCGCCGGGGATGACCCGGAAGCGGCCGCCGCCGCCGTAGAAGCGGTTCGCTCGGGTCAGGCCGACCTGATCATGAAAGGCAAGGTTCCCACCGCGGTGCTGCTCAAGGCGGTGCTGGACGAAAAAAGCGTATGTAACACCGGCCGGCTACTGTCCCACATCCTGGTCCTGGAAACTCCCGAAGGGCGTATGCTGGGGGTGACCGACGGCGGAATGAATCTCCGACCGGACCTGGATCAGAAGGCAGATATTCTGCGCTCCGGGGTGGAATTGTTTCACTCCCTTGGGGTGAACATGCCGAAAGTGGCGGTACTGGCGGCCATGGAGAAGGAAAATCCTAAAATGCCCGAATCGGTGGACGCAGCCGGGCTCCAGCGGCGCTGGGAAGCCGGTGAACTTCCGGGATGCGTCGTGGAAGGACCGGTCGCCCTCGACCTGGCGATAAGCCCTCAGGCCTGCGAACTCAAGGCCTGGGAAGGGAACATTCAGGGCGATGCCGACATTCTCCTGGTCCACGATATCGCCGGCGGCAACTACCTGGGAAAATCGCTGATCTACCTGGCGGGCTACCCCGGCGGCGGCCTGGTGCTGGGCGGCGGCGTACCGGTCATCCTTTTGTCCCGCAGCGACAGCGCCCGGGAAAAGTACCAATCCATCCTGCTGGCCCTGGCCCATGAAACCGGGTCCCGGACCGGCGGAAAACGGGAGTCCGAATGAGCGAAGCCAAAAACTTTCTCGTCATCAATCCCGGCTCCACTTCAACCAAGGTCGCCCTGTACCGGGGAATCGACTCCTGGAACATCGAAGAAATTGAAAGCCGGAACCTGCGGCACAGCCCGGAGGATCTGGAAGGGATGAGCGAACCCATCGAACAGCTCGAGCTGCGGCGCAACGCCGTGGAGGATTTCCTGAGCGGAAGCGATATTCGGGAACTGCACGCCGTTGCCGGTCGCGGGGGGCTTACCCGCCCCATCGAAGCCGGCAGCTATCGGGTTAATGAGGCCATAAAAGAGGATCTGAGAAGCGCCCGCTACGGAAATCACGCATCAAACCTGGGGGCCCTCATCGCCGACGCCATCGCGTCCGAGCGGGGTATACCGTCCCTGATCGCCGATCCGGTCGGAGTGGACCAGTTCGAGGAACTGGCCCGATTCTCGGGCTGGCCCGGTCTGGAACGCAAATGCCAGCTTCATGCCCTGAACATGCGGGAAGTCGCCCGCCGGGCGGCCCGGGATCTCGCAGCGGAAGCTGCGGAACCGGGCGAGAAGCGCAGTGAAGACATGGCCGATTACCGCTTTATCATCGCCCACCTGGGCGGCGGAATCTCAATCGGGCCCATGGCAGGCGGCCGGGTCATCGATGTGAACAACGCCATGGACGGCGGACCGTTCTCTCCTCAGCGGGTGGGATCCCTGCCCACAACCGGGCTGATCGATTTGTGCTTCAGCGGTCAGTACGCTTCCGCGAAGGAACTCAAAGCCGCCATGACCCGGAAAGGAGGGGTATTCGCCTACCTGGGAACCGACGACGGCAGGGAAATCGCCGAGAGAATCGAATCCGGCGATGCAAAAGCCGAAACGGTGTTTCGGGCAATGGCATACCAGATTTCAAAGGAAATCGGCGCCATGGCCGCCGTGCTGGAAGGCCGGGTCGACGCTATCCTGCTCACCGGAGGCCTTCCCCGACCCCCCCTCTCGGACTGGATCAGCCGGCAGGTCGGCTGGATCGCGCCGGTGCGTATCTATCCGGGCGAGATGGAAATGCTCGCCCTGGCCCGGGCAGCGGCCCGTCACGTATGCGAGGGCGAGGCCCTGGCGGAATATCAGCAGTTTTAGGAGCACGCAGATGGCATTGGCAAAACGACTGGAAGCGATCCTCGCCGGAGGAACTCTTATTCGGAAAATGTTCAATCAGGGACAGGAGCTCATCGAGAAATACGGCGCAGATCAGGTCTATGACCTGAGCATCGGAAATCCCGATCTGAGCCCCCCGCCGGAATTCTACGAGGCCGCCCGGCGCATACTTGAGTCGGAAATTCCCCGGAAGCACGCCTACATGAACAACGCCGGCTACCCCGAGACCCGCCGACGCATCGCCGAGCGGGTCAGCCGTGAACAGGAGACACCTACTCCCTGGGAAAACATAGTGATGACCGTGGGCGCCGGCGGAGCCCTTTCCCTGAGTTTTTTCGCCCTGGTTAATCCCGGCGACGAGGTACTGGTCAACGCCCCGGCATTCGTTGCGTATAACAACTACCTTTCGGTGCACGGCGGCGTACTCAAAGTCGTACCGGGCCGGGAAGATTTCGATCTGAACCTGGAAGAAATGGAAAACATGATCGGGCCCAAAACCGCCGCGGTCATTATCAATTCGCCCAATAATCCAAGCGGCTTTATTTATCCCGAAGCCAGCTTGAAAGCCCTGGGGGATATGCTCGAACGGGCCAGCGCCCGCATCGGCAGGAGGATATACCTGATTAGCGACGAACCGTACCGGGAAATCATCTACCGTGATGAGCCGGTACCGGCAATCTTCACCGCCTACCCCCACAGCATCATCTGCTACTCTTATTCAAAGGCCCTTTCGGTTCCCGGAGAGCGCATCGGTTGGGCGGCAGTTCACCCCGGAGCCGATGAGGCCGGGGGACTGGTAAAAGGCATGACCGGCGCCACCCTTAACATGGGATATACCAACGCCCCGGCGCTGATGCAGCGGATCATCGCGGAGATCGACGGCAGCATCGTGGATGTTGAGCGTTACCGATCCCGAAAGGATGTAATGGTCTCCGGTCTCAGAGAGATCGGCTATGAGTTCATAGAACCGGAAGGAGCGTTCTATCTGTTCCCCAAGGCACCTGGCGGCGACGACCTCGCCTTCTGCGACGCTTTGGTGACCGAGCGCATCCTGGCGGTCCCCGGAGTGGGATTCGCCATGCCCGGCTATTTCCGCCTTTCATATTGCGTAGACGAGGATATCATAAGGCGGTCCATGCCGGGATTCCGGCGGATATTCGAACAATTGAACTCAGCCTGCTGAAGAACAGGGAAATTCCGGTAGGATAATCTCATTGAAATCAGGAGGATGAATGATCGATCTCAACTTTGCCGGGGAGTTATTGCAGCGCATGCGCGCGGAAAGTGACGAGCTCTTTTCCTCGGATCGCGCGGGTTCCCGGGTATTGCGGCGAGCGGCTGAAAACCGGAAATTTATGAACGGCCTTCTGCAGTTCATCGATGTGTATCCGGTCCTGTCCGACGACGCGTCCCTGGTCGATCATGCCCGGCAATATTTCGGGGACAGCGACCCCTCGGCTGGTCTGGATCCCTCTGATCCCGTTGCGCTTCGAAGGGTTATGGAAGACCTGGTTTCCCGATTCGTGGTGGGCCGAAATCTGGATGAGCTCATCAGCGCCATCGGCGGGATGGCGGACAGCGGGTTCTCCTATACCCTCGATCTGTTGGGAGAAGCCTGCCTCAGCGAGACCGAGGCGGAGGAATACCTGGAAGGCCAGCTCCGGGCGATATCCCGAATTCATGCCTCCGGTCATCCGGTACACATAACCCTGAAGCCCACCAGCATCTACAGTCAGACCTCCCCCCTGAATTATTCCCGGAGCGTCGAAATCCTCAGCGAGCGGATGGCCCGGGTGGTGGATGCGGCGAAAGCGCTGGGTGGATTCGTGCACATCGACATGGAACAGCGCCAGTTCAAGAATATAACAATCGAAGCGTTCAAGGCTCTCGTGAAGCGATTCCCCGGACACAGCGACCTGGGTATCGCCATACAAAGCTACCTCCGGGACAGCGAAGCCGATGTTTTGTCACTCATCGATTTCGCCCGGCGCAATGACTCCCGGTTTACCGTGCGTCTGGTGAAGGGGGCATATTACGAATGGGAGCGGCTCTTCGCCGAGCAGAATGGCTGGCCCTCTCCGGTGTGGGGCACAAAAGCCGAGACCGACATCGCCTATGAAACGAATCTGCGTCATCTTTTGTCAAACGCTGAACATATTTTCACCGCCGCGGCCACCCACAATGTCCGCAGCGCGGCAATGGTAAAAGGTCTGGCAAAGCACTTCGGCCTCGAACCGGGACAATACGAGTTCCAGATGCTATCCGGCATGGCCGGGACCCAGGCCAGAGCTCTGCTGCAGATGGGCGAAACGGTCCGCCTCTACGCGCCGTTCGGCCCCCTGGTTCCGGGGATGGCTTACCTGGTTCGGCGGTTGGTGGAGAACACCACCGCCGAAGGTGCGATCAGAACCCAATATCTGGAAGAAGGAGCGCTGGATCGCATCCTCGCTGATCCGCGGACCCTAATCCCGGCAGAATACTCAGGAGATGACGCCTTAGATAAAAAAACCACAGGAAAGCCGCAATACTTTGGCAATCACCCTCCTGCGGATTTCAGTATTGCGGAGGTACGGGCTGCCTTCGCCGCTGCCCTGGAAACGACCACGGATTTATTCGACGCTCAGGGGTCCCCTCTTCCATCTGCCAGACCCTGTCTCTTATACACATCTGACGCTGCCGACGATCTACTCTGTGTAGAT